>JANOMH010000711.1:0-2309 GCA_031420215.1 Rhodobacterales bacterium
GGCCGGGCCGGGGTGGCAGGCGCTGCCCGGCGGCGCTACGCGCCTTGACTCCGGGCAAAAAGATATGGTCCGCAATGGGCTCTAAGCCGCCATCGGGTATCTTCTGTCAGGCGGCGAACACTAGCATGACCGGTCAGCCCCTGCCCCCCCACGGGCAGGGGCTTCGCCCCCGCCGGGGCAGGGACTGACCTTTGTAATCCCTGCACCGAAAGTCATGCAACACCCGCCCGTCTTTGAGCGGGGCCGACGCGCCACTGGCGCCTCGGCTGATCCCGCTCAGCCAAATGTAGGGTGCGTGAAATAACACAACTTCAGGATGTAAGTTGTGGGTGCGAGCCCGCACCCTAAAGTCTGTCGGCCACTTTCAATTTATGCATTCGCAAAACAAAGAAAGCTGTTCCAGCAACATGTATTAGCGCTGCCGTGATGTATGAACTCACTAAGAGATCCACCGCTCGACTTATACCATATAGAGTCAATTCACCGCCCTCAATAATCATTCTACCTCCAACGCCAGCCAAACTGAAGTTTTGGCCAAGGGAGAAGTCGAAGTACAAAGCGGAGAAGTGAATCAAGAACGGAAAAACAATGTACGAATGAAAGCAAAGTAATTCGCAGACGACACCAACTATTGGTTCATTGTGCGCAGCATGATTATCTTTCGTACAAAATCTTAGCGCAATATTGGCGACAAAGTACATGACTACCCAAACAGCCATAAAGAACAGCGAGAAATAAATCGAAAAGAAGACTAACTGACCAATTCTGTCAAGTTGAAATCCATTGCTGAAAATGAAGCCCGCCACCATGGCGGCAACGGTGATTACAAACCTCGCAAAGAACGCCGATAGAACTACTTCACGCATTCGTACTGCCTTTGAACAAACCTCTGGTGCGTCAGCTCAAACATCTTTTGGCTGGGACGATCGGCGCGTGCGAGGGCAGACTCATCGGCTTGATAACTGAAAGGACAGCGCATCACCCCACCTCTCCCACAACCCCAGCCGCCGCCTCCACCGCCCCGGCCCCATGCGCAATCCCCAAAGCCTTCAGCCCCGCATCCATCACCCCCAGCACCCCCAGCACCATATGCGCATTGACATGCCCCATATGGCCAATCCGGAAATAGCCCGACGCAGGTTCCCGGCCCAGCCCGATCCCCAGTGTCACCCCGCAAACCCGCTCGCACCATTCGCGCAGCCGGTCGCCATCCGGTGCGCCAATCACCAGTGCCGTCACCGCATGCGACCGCAACGCAGGCTCCGCAATATTCAACCGCAAGGGGCCAGCAGACCCCCACACATCCACCGCCGCCCAGACCGCCCGGGCCAGATGCGCATGCCTCGCCCAGACCTGCTCAATCCCCTCCTCGGCAATCATATCCAGCGCCTCGCGCAAGCCATACAGATGATGGGTGGGCGCCGTGCCATTGAAATAATTGGAATAAAACGCAGGGGCCACCCGGGGCCGCCAATCCCAATGCGCGGTGACACACTCCGCCCGCTCCCGCGCCACCTCGGCCCTGGGGCCAAAGAACACAAACCCCAGCCCCGGCGGGGTCATCAGGCCCTTCTGGCTGGCGGCGACCATCACATCAACACCCCAGTCATCCATCTCGAACCGGTCACAGGCCAGCGAAGCAATACAATCGACCAGCAGCAACGCACCGTGCCCGACAAGGTCCAGCACCTCGCGCAGCCCCGCCACTTCATTGCGCACCGAGCTTGAGGTATCAACATGACAGACCAGCACCGCTTTGATCTTGGCTCCCTGATCCGCCCGCAACCGTTCCTCCACCCGGCCCAGATCAACCGCCGCCTCGGGCCCAAAGTCCAGCACCTCGACCCGCACCCCCAACCCCTTGGCCATCCCGCCCCAGCCCGGCCCGAAACTGCCGGTGGCCAGCACCAGCACCAGATCGCCACGCGACAGGGTATTGGCCAAAGCCGCCTCCCAGGCGCCATGGCCATTGGTCACGTAAATCGCGACATCATGGGCGGTCCGGGCCACGGATTTGAGGTCGGGATAGAGCGAATGGGTCATCTCATGCAGCGCCCCGGTATAGATATTCGGCGCCGCCCGGTGCATCGCGGCCAGCACCCGGTCGGGCATGACCGAAGGGCCGGGAATGGCAAGGTAGTGACGACCGTTGGACAGCATGGGGGAAACCTTTGGATATGTGCCCCGCGACCCTACAGGCACAGCAGGCGGGGTCAATGGGAGGAAGGACCCGTAGGTCGGGGTCTGCCCCGACTCCGCATCTTCCCAATTGGCGGGGCAGGCCCCGCCCTACGGCTCGCTCACTCCAA
>JANOMH010000712.1:0-2341 GCA_031420215.1 Rhodobacterales bacterium
CTGGTCCGGCAACAACGGGACTGATCCAACGTGATCGTCCCACAATTCCCAACAATAGCTGCTTTCGGCCCCAATCTGGTCACGATTATCAACGATCCTATCCCCAATGGGAAACCTGTCTTCAGTGAAGGATGGGTTTGGGCCGTGATAGGGGCTGCAATGGATGGGTGATCCGGCGCAGATAGTTGACCTTGCCACTGCCCTTTGGAAAAAAAGGACGTGAGGCAATGAGCAGCAGCAACGCAGTACTGCAACCTGAACCGCAACCTATTGTCGCCTGCACGATCAGCCGCGATGTGCAGATCTTTGACCTGTTGATCGAAGATATGGAGGCTGTTCTTGGTGAAAGCTGGGGCGATCTGTCATTCGCCGATGCGCTGGCCTTTCTGGAACAGCCTGAAGCGGACCAGTTACTGTTTGTCGCCATTGCCCTGAATGCCGAAGATGAAGATGATCTGTCGCTGGTCATCGACATTATTTCGGCGGCCAAAGCCAAGGCGATCAAAGTTATCCTGATCACCGAGGATGTGTCGCCCGCTGCTTTGCATCAATTGCTGCGCGAAGGTGGCGATGAATTTGTCCCCTATCCCTTGCCCGACGGTGAGTTGGCTCGGGCGATTGAGCGTGTGCAGCAGGTCGAACGCACGCCCCCGCCCCCGCCCGAAGAAATCAAGAACCAGCTCAAACTGACCGGAGACCGCTCTGGTGTGGTTATCCCGGTTCAAGGGCTGGCGGGTGGCACCGGCGCCACGACGCTGGCGGTGAACCTCGCTTGGGAACTTGCCAACATCGAAAAGGAAAACCCGCCACGGGTTTGCCTGCTGGATCTGGACCTGCAATTCGGCTCGACCAGCACTTACCTTGATCTGCCACGCCGGGAATCTGTCCTGGAGTTGCTGTCGGATACCGAAGGCATGGACAGTGAGGCGTTCATGCATGCGCTGTTGTCGTTCAACCAAAAGCTGCATGTCCTGACCGCCCCCAGCGACCTTGTGCCGCTTGACCTGGTCACCTCGGCAGATGTGAAACGGCTGATTGAAATGGCGCGGGTCAATTTCGACTATGTGATCATCGACATGCCCAAAACCATGACCGAATGGTCCGAGGCGGTCTTGCAGGCTGCCCACGTCTATTTCGCCATGCTGGAGCTGGACATGCGCTCGGCCCAGAATGCCCTGCGCCTGAAGCGGGCGCTGTTGGGCGAAGGCTTGCCATTCAACAAGCTGCGTTTCGTGCTGAACCGCGCCCCCGGATTTGCCGATCTGAATGGCAAAAGCCGGGTGAAACGGCTGGCTGAATCACTGGGAATTTCGATTGAAGTGATGTTGCCAAATGGCGGTCATGCCGTGGCTCAGAATGCCGACCATGGCGTGCCCATGGCCGAAGGCATTGGCAAAAATGCCCTGCGCAAAGAAATCGCCAAGCTCGCCAAATCAGTTCACCTGGTCAACAAGTCCGATGCCGCCAAGGCAAAGGCGTAAAGAGGCGCACCATGTTCTCAAAGTTCAAAAAGCCGACCGACGCTGGCCATGTTGCCCCCGGCACAAAACCGGTGATCGTGACGCCGACCAGATCGCCAACTTCTCTGATGCGCGCGATGCCAACCAAGGCCGCCGAAGCCGCCCCGCAGGACAAAGAGAAAAAGCGCAAAGAGCGGATGTCCGAAATCAAGCTGGAGCTGCACAAGGCCCTGCTGGATAACCTCAACCTTGCCGCTTTGGAAAAGGCGACCGAGGTGGACCTGCGGCAGGAAATCAACGCGATTGCCACCGAAACCCTGGAAACCATGGGAATCGTACTGAACCGCGAGGAACGCCAGACCCTCAATCAGGATCTGTATTTCGAAGTCACCGGTCTGGGCCCGCTGGAAACGCTGCTCAAGGATGACACGGTCAACGATATTCTGGTCAACGGCCCGCAACAGATTTTTGTGGAACGCAACGGCAAGCTGGAATTGACCGATGTGACCTTCAAGGACGAAAAGCACCTGCTGCGGATCATCGACAAGATCGTGTCGGCGGTCGGTCGGCGCGTGGACGAAAGCAACCCTTATGTTGACGCCCGTCTTGCCGATGGATCGCGTTTCAACGCTATGGTGCCGCCGGTGGCGGTGGATGGATCGCTTGTTTCCATTCGGAAATTCAAAAAGGACAAGCTGGCGATTGACGATCTGGTGCGCTTTGGCGCCTTTACCGAAGAAATGGCCGCCTATCTGCAAGCCGCCGTATCCACCCGGCTGAATATCATCGTGTCGGGCGGAACCGGTTCGGGCAAAACCACCACGCTGAACGCGCTGTCATCCTTCATCGACAACAACGAACGCATCCTGACGATCGAGGAT
>JANOMH010000713.1:0-2579 GCA_031420215.1 Rhodobacterales bacterium
CGGGCCACCGGGCACCGCCACCACATCATAGTCAGCCCGCGCCCCGGTGTAACGGGCGGTATCACTATCCGCCCCGCCGGTCAGATCGTCATCGCCCGACCCGCCTTCCAGCGTATCGGCCCCCGCGTCACCGGTCAGCACATCATGCCCGCCCCGCCCTTGCAGCGTGTCATTGCCCGCAGTGCCGGTCAGGCGGTTGTCATCGGTGCTGCCGATCAGGTCGTCATTGCCCGCGCCGCCACAGACATCCTCGATATGCGTCGTGGTGTCTGCTGTCAGGCCGGCCGTGATCGCGCTGACGATGTTAGCTGTTGGCGGTCAGCGAAACGACCGCCCCGCGACCCATCAGCGCTGTCAAAGCGGCATAGCTCGCCTCGACCCTGCCTGCGACGGCAAAGATCGGGATGATGTTGGCCAAGGTCAGGGCCGACATCAGCTGTGCGATGGTCGGATAATCCTCGAGCGCACCATTGCCCGGAAAGAACGCATCGCCGTTGTTCGGCGTGGTGATCCCGCCCAGAACCCCGTCGCCCGCCACATGATAGGGCGCATCGGTGAACAGCACCACACACCGGGCCGAGTCTGGCCGGAACCCGACCTCGGCCGCATGCAGGCCCAGTTGCATCAGCCCTTCGATCTGCGCCTCGGGGCCGTCTGCCCCATTCAGGGTGGTCATCGCATCATAGGTGGCACTTAACGCGGCGGCATTGGTCCCAAGCGCCATGTGCTGCGCATAAACCCATTCGCCAGCGGCCCCAAACGGAGCAATCGGTTTGTCGATAAAGCTGGAGACCCCGAACATGCTGTTTGCCTGCACCGCCTGCAAAGCACTGATACTGCCCGGAATCACGCCGCGCACCGTCGCGATGTCATCGGCAAAAGACCCGGACCGGTCTTGCAAGAACTGCACATCAAGCGGGGCGCTGGTGCTGCCGCCGCCCTGAATGTGGCAGATTTCATTCTCGATCTGCGATTCAGTTTCGCCCGACAGGTCGATATGGGAATCGCCGGTGGCATCGGACGTATCGAGCGTATCGTGGCCAAGATAGTCCTCGATCTGCACATGGCCACCGGACACGTGGTAGGTGTCATCGCCTTGGCCGCCCGACAGCGTGTCATTGCCCGCCGAAGATGTCAGGTCATCATTACCCGCCGCCCCCAGCAGCAGGTCATCGCCATCACCGCCGTCAAGATCATCATCGCCCGTGGCCCCCGACAGGGTGTTGTTGCCGGAATTGCCGACCGCGATATATTTCGGTGTGGATTGGGTGGAAGACGCCCATAAGTTGCTGGTCAACGGCTTGCTGGTCTTGATCGTCTGGCATCTGGCAGGGGTGGTCTTTTCCAGCTTGCGCCACAAGGAAAACCCTGTGGCGTCAATGATCACGGGCGAAAAAGACGGCTGAACCCGGCCCTTGCGTCGCACCTGACTAACCAATCGGATCAGGGCCCTAAACCGGGATGACTTTTCGCTGAATCGCTGCAGCAGCGTGATCCCGGAATTTTCGAAAATTCCGTTCCGATTTCTTTGAAGAAATCGGTCGCCCGGCCGCAGTTTGCGCATTTCAGACCTGTTTCAGTCCCACTTTGTTCTGCCCTAAAGCGCCTTGATCCCTTTGGCCACATCCGCCAAAGTGGCCTTCATCAGGGCCAGTTCGGTCGAGACAAAGAATACATTCACCCCGAACCGCTGCCACTCTGCCGCGCGGGCCACGTCGCCGACAAAAGTCACATAGCCCTTGCCCGCCCCCCGGGCCGCCTGCCCGACCGAGGCCAAAGCCGCCTGCAATTCCGGCCCGTTCATATCGGTGCGGCCGTAGTTCAGCGACAGATCGGCAGGACCGATAAACAGCGCATCCACCCCCGGCACAGCGGCAATCGCGGCGGCAGCCTGCACGCCCGCGACTTCCTCAATCTGCACGATCAGCACGGTTTCTTCGGCCGACCGGGCGACCAGATCAACCATCGGATGCGCGCCGAAATCTGCCCAGCGGGTGCCACCGGCAAAGCCACGGCCACCGGGGCCATAGCGCGACGCCAGTGCCATGTTTTCGGCCTTTTGCACCGAATCGACATGCGGGACAACCACACCCACCGCCCCGGCATCCAGCGCCTGCAGCACATCCTGCGGCGTGCCCGCCCCAACCCGCACCAGCACCGGAAAATCCAACGCCCGGCCCACCGCCAGACAGGCATCCATCCGGGCACGGTCAAAGGCCCCGTGTTCGGCATCCAGACAGATGAAATCAAGGCCGGTCTGCGCCAGCACTTCGACTATCTCATGCGCGGGGACCTTGACAAAAGTCCCTGCCAGCACCTCGCCCGCCCTGATCCTTGCCCGCAATGTTGCTCTGCGCATGAAATCCCCCTGCTTTGTCCCCAATTACGCACTTTCCCGCCGCCACGCAAAGACTACCATTGGAGACATGGACCTGCTCACCTTCACCGACCACGGGATTTATTGCCCTGCGGGCGATTTTCACATCGATCCGGCGCGGCCAGTGCCCCGCGCGCTGCTGACCCATGGACATTCCGACCATGCCCGGCCCGGCATGGGCAGCTATCTTTGCACCGACATC
>JANOMH010000714.1:0-2219 GCA_031420215.1 Rhodobacterales bacterium
GACCAACCCGGTGATGATGGACAAAGACCAGATGATGGCCGCCATCCCTGCAGATTGCTCTGAACAATCCGACGGCTGGTATCATCCGGGGAATCGCGGCTTGGGCGGGCAAAGCGTATCTTGACTAGTTCTTCCTGCGCCCCGCCGACCCCGAGGCCTATGATCCGGCCAGCCATCCGGTCGCAGAGTAAGCCGTTCTTCGCATGACCGCTGCCTGAACGTTGGCAGCGGTCAATGTCCACCCATCAACCCGGAACCCCCATGCCCTCTGTCGCAGTCGAAATCTCTGTTGTGCGCAAGACCTTTGGCCCGACTGTGGCGCTGGCTGATGTGTCATTGCGGGCCTATGAGGGCGAGGTACATGCCATTATCGGCGGCAACGGGTCGGGTAAAAGCACGCTGGCCAAGGTGATTTCCGGCGTGCTGATCCCCGATACCGGACAGGTGGCCATTCTGGGCAAAACAGCCACGTCACCGCATGAAGCCCGCGAACTGGGCATTTCCAACGTGTTTCAGGACGTGCTGGTTGCCGATGAATGTTCGGTGCTGGATAATCTGTATCTGGGCGCTGACGGCCTGCTCGGATCGTCGGACAGTGCCGAGGGTCGCGCCGCACGGGCCACCACGCTGATGGCCGAATTGCTGGGCTTTGATCTGGACCTGAACACCCCGGCTGGCGATCTGCCCCTGTCGGTCTAGCAATGGATCACCATAGGCCGCGCCCTGCTGACCAATCCGCGCCTGCTGATACCCGACGAATCGTCTGCCGCGCTGGATTTCGAATCCACCGAGCGGCTGTTTCGCAAGATGCGCCAACTAAAGGCCCGCGGCTGTGCGATAATGATCGTCACCCACCGGATTGCCGAACTGGTCCGCATTACCGACCGCGCCACGGTGCTGTGCGATGGCCGCATTGTGGGCACGCTGGAACAGGCCGAGATTACCGAAAACAGCATTCTGGCCCTGATTGCCGGGCCATATCCGCGACCTGGCCGACGGGGCGAGCCAAAGCTTTGCGATGCCGCAGGGTGCGGTCGAACTGCCGTCGGATTGCGTGACCTTCAAAATACCGGGGTTCGGGCGTGGCTGGGGTGGTCCTTGGCCACCGGACCGGCAGCATCGCTATGGGTTCACGCTGTATGCGCTCAAGGTGCCACAGGTGGCCATTGCCCCTGTTGCCGATCTGGCCGGTTTTGCTGCAGCCGTGCTGCCAGTGACCATCGACCAAACCTCTTTCACGGCGGTCTATGGACCCGCCCGCAAACCATTGCCAACCGCATGACACAACGATGCCGCACCGACAGGAGGACTGCATGAGCAAATACGGCAGCAGAAAAAGCTGTGATCTGGAATGGATCGAACGCTGGGCGCGCTGCGTCAATGACGACAGGATCCTGCCGGTGATCGGCAAGTTCTTTACCAACCGGTTCGTTCAGGGCGTGGACGAGACCGAATTTCTGGTCGAGGTTCGGGGCGGCAAGATAACCCGCATTTCCGAAGGGCTTACGCCGAATGACATGGGCTTTGACTTTGCCTTGCGCGCCCCGTCCAGCGCTTGGGCAAAATTCAGCATGACCATTCCGCCACCGATGTTCAACGACATCTGGGCGATGGCCCATCCGCTGCACAAGCAATTGGTGATCGACGACAACACGATGCCGTTTTGGCAGAACATGCGTGCGCTGACGCGGATGCTAGCGCTGATGCGCGACGTTTAGGGGGGCAGAACCATGAACCAACATCCCATCATTGGCCGCTATGTCTATGTCACCTGCAAGGGCAAGACCTTCCGGACCTGTTACGAAGAACATGGCGAAGGCATCCCCTTGGTCTGTCTGCACACCGCAGGCACCGATGGCCGGATGTATCGGCATCAGATGTCTGACCCCGATATTGCCGCCAATTTCCGGGTCATCGCCTTTGACATGCCCTGGCACGGCAAATCCCTGCCGCCGTCGGATTTTTATCTGCTGGAGGACGAATGCAAGTTGACCACCAAGTCTTACGGCGCGTTCATCGTGGCTTTTTGCCGCGCGCTTGACCTGAAAAAGCCGGTCATCATGGGCCAGTCGATGGGCGGCAATATCTGCCTGCATCTGGCCCTGAAATACGAAACCGAGTTTTCTGCCCTCATCGCGCTTGAGGCCTGTGATTACAGCCCCGGCTGGTGGATTGACCCGCTGCACCACCCGCATATCCATGGCCAAGAGGCGGTGGCC
>JANOMH010000715.1:0-3333 GCA_031420215.1 Rhodobacterales bacterium
GGTGTTCGATTGCGGCGCAAACGGCGGCCTTGCCTGGGTGCTGGCGCGGTTCTGGGAGGGTGAAACCGGGACCGGCATTACATTGGCGGTGTTCGAACAGCACGGGCAGGCCGGGTGGCTGATCCGTGCCTGCAGCCTGAACGAAACCAAGGATTGATTTAACAGTTTGGATCGACTGACAGATTTGACCTCAAACCACAGTCTGACAAAGGAAAGCCATTGTCCCCCAACCGCACATCCGACACCAACGGACGGCTCTGGGGCGCGCGTGCCCGCGATTGGGCGGATGTGCAAGAAGGGCAATGCGCTGCCGCTTTTCATGCGGTGCTGGCCCATGCCGGTGTCGGCCCCGGCACACGGCATCTGGACGTCGGCTGCGGCGCGGGCATGGCTGCTGCCCTGTCCGCCGCGCTGGGGGCGACTGTCGCCGGGGTTGATGCCGCCGCGCCGCTGCTGGCGATTGCACAGGAACGCACCCCCACCGGCGATTTCAGGCAGGGCGATATCGAAGCATTGCCCTTCGCGGATGCCAGCTTTGACCTCGTCACCGGCTTTAACGCATTCCAGTTTGCAGGCGACGCTGCACAGGCGCTGCGCGAAGCCGGGCGGGTGACCAAACCCGGCGGCATGATTGTCATCATGACATGGGGCGAACCGGCGGGGATGCAGGCCGCATCGCTGGTGGCCGCACTGAAGCCGCTCTTGCCAACACCTCCGCCCGGCGCACCCGGCCCATTTGCTTTGTCGGACATGACTGCCCTGCGCGCCTTTGCGACCGCAGGTGGGCTGACCCCCGGCGTTGTGCTCGATGTGGATACGCACTGGACCTATCCCGACGAAGCGACCGCGCTGCGGGGGATCACCTCGTCTGGCGGCGCCTTCAAGGCCATCGAACATGCAGGCGAGGAAGCCGTGATCGCGGCCCACCGCGCCGCCTTTGCCCCATTCCGTCAGCCAGACGGCAGCTACCACATCGGCGCGCAGTTCCGGTGTCTGGTGGCGGCGCCGTGACGGAAAAGGAAACCCAGATGACAAAGAAACCTGACACCAGATCGGCCGCCATCACCGCTCAAGTTCTTCTTTGGACCAAGGATACGAACGACATCGCGCGTTATGCCACTATCGACCTGCCACTTGATCCCTTGGCATTTGCCCCGCCCGCCTGACGAGCCGATGAGAGGCCGACCTGCGGGGTCTAGGGCGACACGACCTGGATCGCATATCTACCCCCAGCCCTGCCAAATGCGGACCGGCGAAGATAACCGCGAGCCCCCCGCAATGGCCAGGACGTTAGGGACGATGGCTTGCGTGAACCGACAGAGGGTAGCGCCTGACCGCCGGGTGGGCACAGAAACGCTGGTTCTGCAAGCTTTATGGTGCCGCCACTCCTGTAGAATTTCCAGGCACCGCTGCTACCGAAGCGCCCGCCCATGGGGGGTGATGAGCGATCAGAAATCCCCCGACGGGGGATTTCCGCGAAGAACGCCCGGCCCGTGGCCGGGCTGGAGTGGCGGGCGCTGCCCGGCGGCGCTATGCGCCTTGACTCCGGTCAAAGTGGGGCACCTGCGCCAACATTCACTTGGGCCTCAAACTTCCACTTGCCACAAACCCCCTACGGCGCGTTCGCCATTGTCCGCAGTTCATCGGAACTCAGCCATGGGATAGCAGCACTTTGCCCATAGGCCCGGCCGGCATCGAACAGGGCTTGGGTGGTGCAGACATCGAACAGCGCCTCTTCCTTGGATTCCACTGCGGTCGTGACCCCGCCACAGGCGGACAGGTCCACGTCCCGGGCGGTGATGGCCCTGATATTCCACTGGGTTTCCTCACCCAGCCGCAACACTTCCAGCACCGATTTGCGCAGACCCTGATCGGTGACAATCGACATCGACCGCAGCGCCAATGCCCGCAGGTTGTGCTCGACCGGGGTGACCGGAGCGCGCAGATCGCCGTTGATGATGATAAACGCGTTCAGCTGCACAGTCAGCCCGCGCGCCTTGGCCCGGCCAATCGCCTGACGGACCCCGGCAAAGAACACATGGTCGCGCAGCCCGGCATCGACATAAAGATGGTCATTGATATTGCGGGGCGGAAACAGGCCGGGAATGGCAGAGGTCGCCAGAATTGCCTCTTCAATACAAGGTTCTGCGCGCGGATCCTCGGCGGCAATCCGGGCCAGATCGACCACTTCAAAGGCGCTGGTATCCAGATTGACCGTGCCGACAAAGGCCGACCGCCCTTGGGCATGGTTCTGCGCCAGTTGGGTGACAAGGGCCGGGGTGATCGCGGTTCTGATCCGGGATTCAAAGCCTGAAATATCCATGATCGAACTGGCGGTCAGCAACTCGAACGGACTGCGGCGGCGCAAAACATCCTCGGTGCCGATCCCGGCATTCAGGGTCAGGCTTTCGTCAAACCCTTGACCAGCAAGGGCAAAAGGAGCAATCACCCCGCCCGCGCTGGCCCCGGTGACAATGTCAAACTGTGGGCGGGGGTCGGTCAGGTTTTCGCCCCAGCCGCGCAAAAACCCAGATCCGAACGCGCCATATTGCCCACCCGTGGACATCACGAGGTAATTCACCACGATCGGGCCGTGCGCGGTGGAGGCGCGCAGGTTCAGCAACCGCTCCACCTCGGCGGCGATGGGTCCGGTCTGGCTGTCGCCTGCGGGCAATGCCGTATCCCCGGTCAACCCGAACCCGCGGCAGACCTGCGACGGCGGGCGGGGGGTGGTGCAGGCAGTCAGGGCGAGCGGGGCAAGGGCGAGCAGAGCATGGTTGACAAGGGCAAGACGTTTCATCGGGGCGAAAGCTTTCCAACGGTTTGACCGCAGCTTGCCCATTCCCCGGCCAAAGGCCAAGCCAGAAAATCCATGCTGCGAAATCGCGGAAAGCCGTGATAGACCCGGATCAAACAGAAGTTTGAGGTGGCTATGGACCTGATCAGCCTTGGATTTTACGCAGCAATTTGTGGTGTGCTCAGTGCGGCGTCGCCCGCCTTTGGCGGCTTCATCATACGGTTCGGGATTGGCATCGCGGTTGGGGCCGGGGCGGCCCTGCTGTTGCCAATGCTGAAAGTGGCACTAGGGTCGGGGTATTAAAGCGCATTCCAAAAACTGCGAAGCGGTGTTTAGGAATGAAATGTGCGTCAAAACAAAAGGTCAAAGCGGCACTGCCGAGTCAAATCAAAAGCAGGCCGCTTTGAGCGGACGGCGGTTTGCCTTCGATGTGAATCGCTCACCGCCTCGCCCGATCTCGCCCCGGCGAAGGCCGGAGCCTCGATGCTTTGACGAGAGCCATCGGGACCCCGGCCTTCGCCGGGGCGGGATCGGGG
>JANOMH010000716.1:0-1560 GCA_031420215.1 Rhodobacterales bacterium
CACGTCCGAATAATCCCGGCCATAGGCGGCAACGATATGGTCGGCGGTCGGGATGCAGGCGTTGGTCGGGTCATATTCCAGCCAGCCCAATTCAGGCCCACACCAGGCCCGGACCCAGGCGTGCATCGCATCCGCCCCTTCAAGCCGGGCTTTGCCGGGCGGCGGCAGGGTGCGCAAATAGCCGCTGACATAGCCCGCCGGAATGCCGACCCCACGCAAACATGCAATCATGATGTGCGAAAAATCCTGACAGACCCCACGCCGTTTGGCAAAAGCCTCGGCTGCGGGGGTCTCGACCGTCGTGGCTTTGGCGTCAAACGCCATGTCGGCGTACAGCGCCTGCCCGATCGCCTCGACGGCCTGTGCGGCGGACATGAAGGGGCGCAGGGCGGCGCGGGCATAGCGGGTCATGTCGGCACTATGCGGCACCCGGACGGAGGCGGCGATAAAATGCAAGGGCGACGCGGGGCCAAGATCGGTTTGGTCGGCCAGGGCATCGGACAGGGTGGTCAGCGCCACGGATTGGCGCAGGTCCGGTTCGCCCCCTGACCGTTCGACCCGGGCCTGCACCTTGAACCCCACCGACCTGTGTGCCCCGCGAAAGGCGAAACTGGTGGTCGCATTGCCAAAGAAGTCCATCCCGTCCTGCCGTTCTTCGGGGCGCGGGGTTATATCCAGCAAGCCCGCGATCAGCCGCTGTTGCCCCGGCACCTCCTGCGGCATGACCCGCACCAGATGCCGACCGCCGACAGCAGAGCCTGCGTAGGTGTAGGTGATCGCAAGGCGAATATCGTACTGCACGGGCTAATGTAGAAACGCGCCGTTCAGCGCGCCGGACAGGTCAAGGATATCGCGGTGAATCCGGCGCAGGGCCACAGAGTCCAGCGTTTGCGGCGCGTGTAGCGCCACAGCAGTCTGGGTCGCCAGAACCTGCCGCTCCAACGGGGATTTGGGTCCATGTCCGCCGGTCAGATCGGCCACATGTTTGGCGATCACATCCAGATGAAACAAGACCGAGCGCGGGTTTTGGGCGTCCAGTGCCAGCAGGTCGATCACGGTTTCACGGCTGGTCACGACGGAATAGCGTTGCCGATGCATCATGATGCTGTCGCCCACTTCAATCGCCAGATCAAGCCCGCCATCGGGGGCCGTATCCTGTGCCACGGCGGCCAGCAGATCGGCCATCATCGCCGCCCGTTCCAGCGACCGGCCAATGGTCAGAAATTGCCAGCCCGCCGCCCGGTACATGTTTTCATGCACCAGCCCGGAAAAGCCGCTGATCTTGCGCAGCATCACCGACAGGACCAGCGCCGCGTCTTGGCCGGGAACGGCGGTTCGGGCGATCCGGGTCATTGATTTTTGCAGGTCTTTCAAAGCGGCCCAGCCGTCCACCGAAAACCGGTCCCGGATGTTACCCGCACTATACACCGCTGATCCCAATGTCGACCGTAGCCCGGCAGGCACAGCCTCGTCCGGGGTAATCCCATAGGTTTTCAGCCGGTCCCGGATCAGCCGCAATAGCGGTTCAGAGGCCCCTTCGGCGTTGCGACTGTGATAGGC
>JANOMH010000717.1:0-4969 GCA_031420215.1 Rhodobacterales bacterium
GAAAAAACTCAAATGGCGGAGCAAATCGATGACCTATCCGAACAATCGCATGATGCGGCGCGCGCTGCTGTCGCTGCCTATGCTCGCGATCATCCTGTCAGGCTGTGCCGCCAAACCTCTGACGGTGCGGCCAGCGGAGCCAGAAGCGCCGGTCTGCCTGGTGATCCCGGACCGCCTGCTGACGGCAACCCCGCTGCCGACCTGGTTGCCATCACCCGCAGCGAACTCGATGCCCTTGGCGACAAGGCGGTGCAGGATACCGTCAAGACCCTCTTCATGAACGGATTGGTCGAGGCAGGCTGGGCAGTGCCGCGCTCGGCGGTGCCTGTGCCGGAGTTCGGCGGGGATGCAGACTGACTTCCGTGCAATTTCTGCACGAAAGTCAGTCGCAGCGCAGGCGGCCGTACCGCTCCACCGCGAAACCGCTGGAAACCATCGTGCAGGACAGGTCTGCGCCACCCGCCGAGCAGCGCGCCAGCACCCGGCCATAATGATCGCGCCCCTCGGGCGTGCAGCTGACCTGCCGCCGCCCGATCAGCGCGGCCAGCGCCGCCTTGCTGGCCCAGCCATCCCCCGGCGTACAGCGCCGCCCTGGTCGGCAATGCCCCGGCAATTCCGGCGCATCGATGGCGAGCAGCCGGACCAGCCCAACTCCCCCGCCACAGCGCAAAGTGTCGCCATCGACCGCCGCGGGCGCGGTGCAGAAAAACAGACTGGCAGCGGCAAGAAACAGGCTCATGAGCGGTCCTTCCATTTTACCGACCAACGCTAAGCCACTGGAAACAAACGCCCGCAAATTGCCGCGTTTTACACCCTCACCCGCTGATTCTAGAAGTCCCACAATGCTTGGGAAGCTGCTGCTCTACCATTGAGCTACACCCGCAAATCGGCGGAAATCTAAGGATCTGATGCCAGAGCCATTGGCCAGTTTACACATCAGTTTACAGCGTTCCGTTTGATGCGGTTGGCCATTGCCACAACGACGGCCCGATGGTCAACGTAGTGGCGGCGAATTTGTGCAACTTGATCTGGCGACCAACCCATCACGTCCGCAATTTCTTGGTCGGTTAGCGGCACCTCGGTCAGCGTCATGAGGCGTGTGGCAAATGTACCGCGAGCATCGTGCAGATGCTTGCTTCTAACGGTGCCATCGTCCGGGTCGATGTGGACGATCCCAAGGCTATCCCGAACCTCTCCTACGGCCTTGGTGAGCCGAGCCGGAGTGAGCGGCTTGCCGTCGTTCCCGACTAGGACTGTTGCAACATCTGGAGCGCGAAAGCGGCTTCTGATCTCGATCAAAAGTTGATCCAGTTGCGGCGTGCGCATGATCGTGGCGTACCGGCGACGCCCTCGGCTCTTCTTGTTGGCCTTCTTCTTGATGGCAACTTGACCAATGTGTTCCCATGTGAGGGTAACGAGATCATCACGCCGCAGTCCGGTTGCGGCGGCAAGTCGCAACCCATCCGAAGCATAGGTCTTACCGAGCGATTGGGCCGCGTCATGGAACCGTAGCAGTTCGCCCTCGGTCCAAACGATCTCTGCGCGCTGCCCTCCCTTGTAAATGCTGGGAATACCCGCCGCGATGTTGATTGAGACCCTTCCTCGGAGCAATGCAAATCGGAGTAGCGCGTGTAAGACAGTAATGCCGATGTCAGCTGCGCGTGGCGTATCAGCCCTGCTATCTCGCCATCCGACAACCTTGGCTCTCATTCGGCTGTCATTGAAGACCGGGATCGGGACGTCGCCCCATTTTTCTTCGATCCGGTCCAGTGCAGAACCCCATGTCCGCTTCGTCGTATCTGCGAGGGCTTCCCATTCCGGGCTGCTCCGCCGATTGGGATCACATGATCGCCATTGGCGTATGAGCGACTGGAAACTGTTCCTGTCCGTGTCAGGCTCGGCCTCTTGCGCAGCAACGATCTTCTTCATGAGGTCGGCGGTGAGCCTTGGCCGTGTCGCACCTTCACTCCTATGGACCTGTGGGCCACCCCGCCACGCATAGACATACCAAGCGATACCCGTTCGCAATCTCTTTCGGACAAAGTGCGGAGAACTCTTCACAGGCGATCAGACCATTGTGAAAAGATGTCCGATGAAGCACTCCGTGTCCCTTCGACCGTCGCGATGCTGATCGTCCCGTCCGGCCTGATCTCCACGCCACCAATGATCAATCCAAGGCTTTTGACAGCGTCAATCGCTCGTCGAATTTCGACCTTCTTCACCTTCGACTGCCGTCTCGGCTTGAGGCGTGGCGGGGGATTAATGCCGCTTCGTGGAATGGCTCTGATCATAAAATTGCCGATTTTCATGTAAACATTATGAAAACTAGCAGAATATATTATTTCAGTAAAGAGGTTGTTATTGACATAAAAAGTCGTCTGTCGTGGTTTGGTTCATTTCCCAAACTTACCGGCGAAATTCTAAGTGCGCTTGCGCGAAGGCGGGTTTATATTCGCAGTTCTTGCGGACTGCACTTGTGCGGGCCGCACTATCCCTTCTTCATTCTCAAAAAAACTACTCCCTGAAACTTGTGCTGAAAGTGCAAGGTTCAGGCTCGTATCAGTATTTCTTTCTCCGATACCTTTCTCTTGATACCCTTCTATAGTGTCTCTTGAAGAGACCAAGCGGCCTCCTACAGCACCTAAGCCGTCCATATTCTGGACTGGTTGGCCTCCAATGGAGGCCATATATTGCCCTCGACCTGACCTTTGAGCCGACTTGCTAATTGGCCGTGCTGTGTGTGCCAACTCTGCGTTCTCAACATCGAAATTGACCCAATAGATTTTCGCTTGGCTACCCGCTGGGTCGGCTTTCCGCCCAATCAACTGCCTATCTTCAAGTGATCGAAGTGCCTTCATCATCCGGCTCCTGTCCATCGTCCTCGATAGACCACCATACATGCGATCGCCTGCATAAAGAGCCGCCGCTGAAAAGCGCGCTTCATGCTTCTTCCAACCAGTGATCCTGTCAATAATCTGGAGCAAGACGGCGCTTTCAAAAGCGTCAAGAAAGGGAACAATTGTGCGTATCGCTTTCTGATACAATTTCAGTTGGTCCAAAGGAGTCATTTCTGGATCAGGTGATGTAGCTTTGATCTCGTTGTCCCAAGGGTCTGTATCATCGTTCATCGCAAGCCATCCAAAATCGCATACACAAGGGCTGGTGGTTAGCGATCTTCCGGAAGCTCGGCCACGGAAACATTGGGTGGAATGTCTCCACTTGGCACCCGGCAAATTTCCGTCAATGTCTTCACTGCGCGCTGCAACGCAGGTGCAAGCACGATGGCTAAAGCCGCCAACAACTCGTGCGGCGGTTCCAATGCTTGGCCCTACGCGGCCATACTGTGCAGTGAGGCAGAACAGTGCTTTCCGTCCAACCGACTGCGTGCCCCTAGTCAAGCCTGCCACAGACAGAGGCGCGCATTGCGGGTCCCAAAGGATGATCTCGTGGCCATCCCTTCCCGTGATCGACATGGCTAGAAGTGAATGGAGGTGAAAGCTACGCTTCGTCCGTGGACGATTTAACGCACATTTTCGCCCACACCTCGTTCATTTCTGATGACGATTTCATGTCCGACGCGAGGATCGCGAGATTTGAGCCTGCGGCAATGAACCTCTCGTATCCTGATTTACCACCAAACCCGTTCTTCGCGTTGACCTCGCCACAAGCCACAGGCGTTGAACCGCCAGAGTAGAAACGGACGTTGCGGAATTCGGCACTGTCCGGGTCTTTCAATCGCGCCCTGATCGCATCCTGCGAAGTGACAATCCACAGCCCCTGCTTCCCGACATCCGCATATGGACTTTTGCTGGCTTCAATGTCGACAACGGGCTGGGCTGCCTTATTCGTGCTTTCCGGCAAGGCGACCTTCAACGCGGCTGTGCGGGCTTCCGGGGTGGCCGTGGGGTCATAGCGACCCTTGGCGGCTTCTGCCTGCTCTTGTGAAACCATGAAGCGCTGATCATTCGAGCAATCCACATACCACTTGATATCCATCCGCGTCGCTTGGTCCGACACGCCGATGTCCTCGACCTTGGCGCAGCGATCACTTGCGGCGACCGAGACCGCCGCCCAACGCATCAGCCCGTTCGCGTTCGCGAATTGGGCTTTGCCTAGCTTGTCATAGGTCTTCGAGAACGAGCGCCGATCCATGAGCAGGATTGCGTGTTCTGTAACCTTCGCCTCGATCTCGGCGAGTGTCATGGGGCTAGTTGTCGAGGGAGTGCTGCTGGGTAAGCACGAATTTACGGCCAAGGCGAGCACGCCCACTACGACGATGATACTCACAGCGAAAGTCTTCGTGTCGCCCTGCGTCTCCTTGTGCCCGGCTTCGATCTCTGCCTCGGAGAAGCGGTGCCCGCAATTCTTGCACAGGTGGGCTACCTTCTTGATCGTCGCCTTGCAGCGCAGACAGGTTTTCTCGTCAGCCTTCATCACTTTGCCCCAAACCATTGCAGACAATGGTCTACTAGGGGAACGGCTGGGTCGAGGAAAGAGCATTCATACCATAGTCTGACGACATCGCGTTGCGCATATGGTCCATCGTGCCAGATGGAATTGGGGAAGAAGTTGGCGAAGAACCTGCGGCGGCTGCGCGAAGAGCGCGGCCTGTCGCAGGAAGAACTTGCCGACCGCGCGGGCTTGCATCGCACCTACATCAGCATGATCGAGCGGTTGTCGCGCAATCCCACCATTACCGTTTTGGAAAAGATCGCGCACGGTCTGGACGTCGATCCCTTGGAACTGCTGCGCTAACCTACCTCCGATGCAAGTGCGGCGAACACATCATGAGCCGCACTGATCCGCAGCGCATCTTCTCGGCCCAGTTCGATGGTGCGTAACGCATTCGACCAGCTTGAAGCGCAATTTCGCTGCGCTAAGAAGGCCTGCCAGCGGCGCGGATCGTTAAACCGGCGATGAATTGCAAAGTGGCACGACCGGCAAACCGGCATGCTCATGATTGGACGAA
>JANOMH010000718.1:0-1671 GCA_031420215.1 Rhodobacterales bacterium
CGCTACCGCGAGCCGAAACGCGCCTCCGAGGACCTGAACCTCGGCCCCTTGGTCGAAACCCACATGACGCGCTGCATTTCCTGCACCCGCTGTGTCCGCTTTACCTCCGAGGTCGCCGGGATCACCCAGATGGGCCAGACCGGGCGCGGCGAGGATAGCGAGATTACATCCTATCTGGGCGAAACCCTGGACAGCAACCTGCAAGGCAATATCATTGACCTGTGTCCGGTGGGCGCTTTGGTGTCAAAGCCTTACGCCTTTACCGCCCGGCCATGGGAGCTGACCAAGACCGAATCCATTGACGTGATGGATGCGCTGGGATCAAATATCCGCATCGATACCAAGGGCCGCGAAGTCATGCGCATCCTGCCGCGCAACCATGACGGCGTGAACGAGGAATGGATTTCCGACAAGACCCGCTTTGTCTGGGACGGCTTGCGCCGCCAGCGGCTGGATACCCCCTATATCCGGGTGAATGGCAAGCTGAAAAAGGCGACCTGGCCCGAGGCTTTGGCGACGGCGGCTGCGGCGATGAAGGGCAAGAAACTGGCCGGTCTGGTCGGCGATCTGGCCCCGGTCGAGGCGACTTGGGCGTTGAAATTGTTGATCCAAGGGCAGGGCGGTCATGTCGAATGCCGCACCGATGGGGCCAATCTGCCGATCGGCAACCGGTCCGGCTATGTCGGCACCGGGTTGATTGAGGACATCGACAGCGCCAAAATGATCCAGCTGATCGGGACCAACCCGCGCAATGAAGTTCCGGTTCTGAACGCCCGGATCCGCAAGGCATGGACCAAGGGCGCGACCATTGGTCTGGTCGGGCCGGTGACTGACCTGACCTATGAGCATTACAATGTCGGCGCAGACCGCGCGGCTTTGGCCAAACTGTCGGGTCAGGCGATTTCGGACGAAACCAAAGCCAAACCGACGATGGTGATCATTGGGCAGGGTGCCCTGACCGAAGCCGATGGCGAGGCTGTGCTGGCGCATGCGATGAAGCTGGCCGAAAACTCGGCCTCGGGCTTTTTGGTGCTGCACACAGCCGCATCCCGCGTGGGCGCGATGGATGTGGGCGCTGTGACCGAGGGTGGCCTGACTGCCGCGTTGGCCGGGGCCGAGGTCGTCTATAATCTGGGCGCAGATGAGGTCGACATCGCCCCCGGCGCATTCGTGATTTACCAGGGCTCGCACGGCGACCGGGGTGCGCATCGCGCCGATATCATTCTGCCGGGGGCCGCCTATACCGAAGAAAACGGGCTGTTCGTCAATACCGAAGGCCGCCCACAACTGGCGCAACGGGCGGGGTTTGCCCCTGGTGAGGCCAAGGAAAACTGGGCGATCCTGCGGGCAATGTCTGCCGAACTTGGGGCGGTTTTGCCGTTTGATTCACTGGCTGAATTGCGCGGCCAACTGGTTGCGGCCTTTCCGCATCTGGGTGACATCGACGAAGTGCCGGTGAATAGCTGGCAACCCTTGCCGTTGAAAGACATGGGAAAAGCGGATTTCCGGCCTGCGATCAAGGATTTTTATCTGACCAACCCCATCGCCCGCGCCTCGGCGCTGATGGCGGAACTGTCGGCCAATGCCAAGGCGCGGGCGCAGCCCCGGATGGCGGCAGAGTAGGGTGGTGCGCTTTGCGGCCATCATCCTATGCGTGCTTGCGGGCTGCGC
>JANOMH010000719.1:0-3993 GCA_031420215.1 Rhodobacterales bacterium
GGCACCCGGCCCATGCGGTCAGCAAAGCCTTTGACCTTCATATCACTGTCGATGCCAAACACATCGCGGACCGAAATCTCTTCGGTCGGTCTGGCATTGATATCGATGAATCCGTCGGCCATGTGGTTTTCCTCTCGCGCAAAATCCCGGCCTTGATGACCCATATGGCGGGGGGGTTCAAGGGCCGGGGGTGGGGTTTGAAAGGCCCCGGACAAACCGTCGCGCATCTTGGTTGCGTTTCCCGCCATTTCCCGCAAAACTGCAGCTGCATAACCGGGTAACGCATGTCCACAATAGCCGACCTTGAACTGATGATCGCCCGGATCGCCCTTGGCGACCGCAAGGCCTTTGCCGGCCTCTATACCGCCACATCCGCGAAACTTTTCGGCATCGCCTTGCGTGTGTTGAACAATCGGGCCGAAGCCGAGGATGCGTTGCAAGAGGTTTATGTCAAGGTTTGGAATGCCGCAGACCGCTATCAGGTGAACGGGCTGTCGCCGATGACCTGGCTGATCACGATCATGCGCAACCATGCCATCGACCGGCTCAGGGCGCGACGCAAGGCGACGGGCGATATGGACGAGGCCGCCGAATTGGCAGACCTGTCCCCCGGCCCCGAGGCGCAGCTGATCGCCAAATCCGAGGCCGGGCGGATTGCAGGCTGTCTGGCCACGCTAGACCCGGACAAAGCCGACGCCGTGCGGCGCGCCTATATGGAGGGGGAAACTTATGCTGAACTGGCTGTGCGCTATGCCCAGCCACTTAATACCATCCGGACCTGGCTGCGCCGCAGCCTGTTGAAATTGAAAGAGTGTTTGTCGTGACGACGGTCGAAGAGCAAAGGGAGGATGATCAGGCACTGGCCGCGGAATACGCGCTTGGCCTGCTTGACCTGCCCGAAGCACGAGTGTTCGAAGGCCGGATGGCCCAGGACCCGGCCCTGCGCGCGGCCTATGTCATCTGGGCCGAGGATCTGGCCAGGCTGACCAGTGATATTGCCCCGGTCGAGGCCCCGCCGCTGGTCTATAAAGCCCTGGATCAACGGCTGTTTGGCACTGAAAAACAGGGCTGGCTGCAATGGATCGGCCTGGTCCCGGCGCTGATCGGCGGGCTGATTGCCGCAGCTTTGGTCTATTTCGTCACCAGCTTTGGGCTGCTGACCACCCCGCTTGATCCCCGTCTGAATGCCGAAATTGCGGCGACTGATCAAAGCCTCGTGGTGTTGGCCGCGTTTGATCCGACCACCGATACGCTGTTTTTGAACCGCACCGCCGGGGCGGCAGTGCCGGGCCGGGTGCTGGAACTGTGGCTGATCGTCGGGGATAACCCGCCGGTTTCCCTGGGGGTGCTGCCGGATACAGCCAGCGCCGAGATGCCGCTGACGGCTGCTGTGATTGCTTTGCTCGATGGCGGCACCCTGGCAATCAGCGACGAGCCGCCGGGTGGATCGACCACCGGCCAGCCCACCGGAGCGGTGCTGGCGATGGGGCCGGTGATAAAACCCCGATAGGTGATAATCGACTGATTGAGTGAATGGCTTGACTTATTTCGGCTGCCGCGCAATGTAAAATCGAAGTTAACAGCGAGAGTTCACTACAATGACTAATAAAAACAAGCTGGTAGTCGGACGCCAAGTCGGCGTCATGGCCCTTGGTCTTTTGCTTGCTGGCTGTTCTGGCACACTTGCGCCAATCCCTATGACAAGTGTCAGTTCTTCGGGTGTGGTCTTGCAAGGCACATTGGTCCCTAGCATGGATTTTAGTGGCACATTTGCATTGGCCAGCGCTGACGGACTTGTAACGTGCCAGGGTAGCACTGCCAGCAGCGGTCAGGGGACCATCAGCTGCAGTGACGGGCAATCTGCCAGTATGACGATTCCAAAACCGCCCTATGGCCGAATGAATGGGTCATATGTGGACAACTTTCCATGGGGCAACGTCGCCGTGGGCTGGGGCTCGCAAGCAGATATCGCAGGACTGACTGCGCTGTTGCCTTAGGACCGGCAGAAATCTGGCACGGGCTGTAAAGACGAAGCGGCGACGCTAAACTATCTTTACTGGCCAGCTACATCTGGTGGTAGGCCAGCTATCTACAGTCGACCTATCGGCCGTCGCGCCGGGTGGATCGACCACCGGCCAGCCCACCGGGGCGGTGCTGGCGATGGGGCCGGTGATCCGGTCGTAAATGTCCAAACTGTTTCCCGGCAGGGGGGGCGACGACACGGGCAGGGATTATATCGGCCGGTGAACGATGCAGCCCGGTGGGACCGGTTACTGCTGCGCACCTCGCCACACCATACAAAACTGGTCGACACTGCGGGCGGGACCTGGCCTTTGCTTGGGTCATGGAAAGATGGAAATGCAACCGTGGCGCGTGTCAAAATGAGGCACCACTGTCTTTATTGATTAAATTTCTACATAAAACCATTGGTTAATGCGCATTCCAGCCTACGCAAAGCGGATTTCAGTTAAAAAATTAATAAAAACAATATATTAACGAGATCCATGCGACCAAATGCAATGGTCAATGTATTAACATTTGTCAGACAAACAACCCTATCCTGCGGCACGAACCGGCGCCGAGGCACCTAAATACAACCTTCAAGACAGTAAATCCCTGAACTGGAAACACTGATTTTCGGCCGCCGTCCTTGGGTGTCATAGCAAAGCCATGATAGCCCCCCAGCATTCCGGGACCACCCCCACAAGGACACTCGCGTGCGACACAGGCTGAATAAATTGACCGAAGGCGAGCGGAGCTTTGTGCTCGCACACCTGGCCACGGCTATTTTCGGGGCTGGCGTGGCATTCGTTGCCGTCATGCGGATAGGGCAAGGGGCGTTCTTTGGCGAACCAATGACTGCTTATGACCTCTGGATCATCACGTCGGGGGCAATCGGCGGGGCGCTGGGGTTGTATTGGAACCGGCACCGGATGGGACAGGGCGGATCGGCCGGGGCAATTCAGGCACTTGGGGCGATCGTGCTGTCGAATGTGACCGGGGCGGTGATCTGTGGCACCTTGGCCTTGCCGCTGTATGGCACCATGTTCGGGCCGTTCACGCTGATCATGATCCTGGTCAGTTCACCGCTCTTGACCGTGATATGGCTGGCCAATCAACTGGCCGCCCATATACTGTTGGCGCGGTTTCACGCCGAACGGGACAGTATCTTTGTCGGTGGGTCTGCCAGGACCGCGTGATCGATCCCCGACCTGCCAGCCCAGCATAAACCCAGCATCATCGGGCCCTGTCACAGCTTGGACCAAGGGGCAGGGCATGGCCGGCTTTGGGATCAAATCACTGAACGCCAGCACATGGGCAGATTTCGCCGCGCTGGCCGAAGCGCATCATGGGGTCTGGGGCGGTTGCTGGTGCATGGCCTTTCACGTTGGCTGGAATACCAAGCGGCGGACCTTCGCCGGGAACCGGGTCGAGAAACAAGCGCTGGTTCAGGCGGGTCAGGCCCATGCAGCACTGGTCTATGACGGAGCCACCTGTGTGGGCTGGGCTCAGTTTGGCCCGCCCGCTGAGGTGCCGTTGATCAAACATCGCAAAGCTTATGAGGCCTGGGCGGTCGCTTCGCCCGACTGGCGGATCACCTGCTTTTTCGTGGCCAAAACCCACCGGGGGCAGGGGGTGGCTGCGGCGGCGTTAGGGGGCGCTTTGGACCTGATTGCGGGGTTGGGCGGCGGTGCGGTGGAAAGTTACCCCGAGGATACAACGGCGCGCAAAGTGTCGGGCTCATTCCTGCATAACGGAACCTTGGCGATGTTTCAGGCGGCGGGGTTTGAGCGGGACCGGCGGATTGGCAAGGATCGGTGGGTGGTGAGGATGGTGGATTCGGGGTAAATGCCTCGTGTCCGGATAGAAACCTAATTCCTATATGAAACTGAAGGCGTTAGTGCGGTTTGGGTTTTATGCGACGCATTCCCCCCGATCTCGCCCCGGCGAAGGCCGGGGTCCCGATGGCTCTCGTCAAAGCATCGAGGCCCC
>JANOMH010000720.1:0-6220 GCA_031420215.1 Rhodobacterales bacterium
GGATCACCTTGCCGCAGTGCTGCGGGCCGCCCATGTCGCCGACTTCCTGCCCGCCCTGCCCGCCGGGCTGGACAGCCCGGCAGGACCGCGTGGATCGAACCTGTCAGGGGGGCAACGGCAGCGGGTCGCCATCGCGCGGGCCCTGCTGCGCAATACGCCGGTCTTGCTGCTGGACGAGGCGACAAGCGCGCTCGACACCAAATCCGAATCCATCGTGCAAAGCGCCCTTGAACAGCTGGCACTGGGGCGGACCACGCTGGTGATTGCGCACCGGCTGTCCACGGTCCGCAACGCCGACAAGATCGTGGTGCTCGACAAGGGACAGGTCGCCGATCAGGGCACCCATGACGAACTGCTGGCGCGGGGCGGGCTTTACGCCGATCTCTACACCATGCAATTCAAGGATCAGCCGGCATGATGACGCGCACGATCCTGTCAGTGACCGGCCCTGACCGGGAAACATTCCTGCAAGGGCTGATCAGCAATGACGTGACCCGGGCCAAGGACAGCATCATCTATGCAGCCCTGCTGACCCCCCAAGGCAAATACATCGCCGATTTCTTTGTGATCGGGCGACCCGACGACATCCTGATCGATGTCGCCAGCCCGCTTGCCGCAACGCTGACCCAACGGCTGTCGATGTATAAACTACGGGCACAGGTGCAGATCAACGCCACCAGCCTGCACGTGTCGCGCGGGACCGGCCCGTCACCCACTGGCGCTCTGCCCGACCCGCGCCACCCGGCGCTTGGCTGGCGGCTCTACGGCGACAGCATCTTGCCCGACACTACCGACTGGAACGCGATCCGGGTCAGATATTGCATCCCCGAAACCGGCATCGAACTGACATCAGACAGCTACATCCTGGAATCCGGCTTCGAGGCGCTGCACGGCGTCGATTTCAGGAAGGGCTGCTATGTCGGGCAGGAAGTGACCGCCCGGATGAAACACAAGACCGAGCTGAAAAAGGGCCTGACCAAAGTCACCGTCACCGGCCCCGCCGACCCGGGCACCGACATCACCTCAGACGGTAAACCCGCAGGCACCCTGCTCACCCGCTCCGGCAATCAAGCCATCGCCTATCTGCGGTTCGACCGGGCGGAAAACATGCAAGCTGGGCAAGCCAGTGTCAAACTGACCTGACCCCTGATTTTCGGAGTTGCACCAAATACTCCCGCCGGAGGCACCTCACCACAATACTACCGCCCGTCAGGATAGTCCGCCGGTCCCTTGATCTCCAGCTTGTTGCCAAACGGATCAAGGATGTAAAACGATTGGCCCATCCCGCGGGCCCCGCCATGCGTGGCCTCTCGGTCAATCAGCACGCCATGCGCCGCCAGATGGGCCCGCATTGCGGCCGGGTCAAACGGACTGGTGGCAATACAGACATGATCCACATTGCGGCCGCCTTGCACCGGCGGCACAGCCGCAGCCGCGCCGGGATGGGTGACATCCCACAGCACGATCAGGGCCGCGCCGGCCCAGACCTGCTCCATCCCCAAAGCGGGATAAGTATAGCCGGGCACGCAGCCCAGCACATCGCGGTAAAACGCCATGGCGCGGGGCATGTCATCCACCAGAAATACCACATGGTCGATCCCGACAGGGGTAAAGGGAATGCTCATCTGGGCGCTTACCTCAACAAAAACCCGAACTTGCCCGCCAGCATGTCCCATACCACCTCAGAGGCCGCGCTCAGGACATAGCCCTTGGTGATCCCGGCATGATACTCTGATCCATCCAGCATCCGGGCCACACCGCCGGCGCGCTGGACACAGAGCACCCCTGCGGCATGATCCCATGCGTGGGGAACCGGGCCGCTTAGGGCAAATTCCGCATGGCCCTGCGTGACCATGCGGTATTCATGGCAGGCACAGCGCAACGATGTGATCCGGCCAAAATCCGGGAATACGGTCATCATCCCCTCGCGGTCCTGGCGGTTCATCAGACCCAGCGGCACATAGCCGACCATCGCGCCCGGCTTGGTCTGGTCCGACGTGGACAAACTGCGACCTGTGCCATCGGCCATGATCAACTGCGCCGGGCCATCCGGGGTGGCTATAATCCAGTCATCCCTGATCGGCTCGTACAGCACGCCCAACACCGGGCGGCCCTTGGCAGCGGCGGCCAGAATGACGCCAAACAGCGGCAGGCCCTTGGCAAAATTCCATGTGCCATCGACCGGATCGATGATGACCGCCATCTCTGCGTCCCCGATCTGGGCGCGCAAACCCGGATCGGCGGCAATCGCTTCTTCGCCCACCACCACGGCACCGGGCAGCAGCGCGCGCAGGGCCACTGTCATCTGTGCTTCGGCTTCGGTATCGGCCAGCGTCACCAGATCGGATGGGCCAGATTTCGTATTGATGTCGGCAGCGGCAAGTCGTTGAAACCGGGGCAAAATACAGTCCCGTGCTGCAGCCCGGATAATAGCGATAATCGCCTCGTGATGGTCCGGACTCAGATCAGGCACGTTCGACGTATTCGAACAGTTCGGTATTGACGATGATCTTTTCATCGGTACCGACGAATGGCGGGATCATCACCCGCACGCCATTGTCCAGTATCGCAGGCTTGAAACTGTTGGCAGCGGTCTGGCCCTTTTGTACCGGCTCGGTATCGGCGACGGTGCAGGTCACCTTGATCGGCAGGCGCATGTTCAACGCCTCATCGCCATAATATTCGATATGGACCATCATCCCGTCCTGCAAAAACGGGCGGCGGTCGCCCAGCAGGTCGGCGGGAAGGGCCATCTGTTCATAGGTCTCAGAGTCCATAAAGGTCAGCATATCGTCGGTCTCAAACAGAAAGGTCTGATCCTTACGCTCCAGCTGGACCTGCTCGACCTTGTCCACCGACCGGAAACGCTCGTTCAGTTTGCGGCCATCGCGCAGGTTTTTCAGCTCGACCTGGGCAAAGGCGCCGCCCTTGCCGGGTTTGACATGGTCAGTCTTGACCGCAACCCACAGGCCGCCGTCATGTTCAAGGACATAGCCGGGGCGAATCTCGTTTCCGTTTATCTTTGGCATGGCTCTACTGTGGCTGAATTGTGGCGAAAAGCTTGATCGCCTTCCAATCGCCCCTATATATCGCGGTAGCCGCCTAAGCAAGCCGACTAAATATCGGATCATCTGCAGGTAAGCTATGCGTCTGACGCATGGGAGGCATTCCAAATGAGCCGCCCCGAATCGTCACAAAATATGCATATTCCGCCCACGCCAAAAAGCACAAGAGCGAAAAACAAAGGAAGCAAGATGCGAGATTTCGTCGACGGCACGGCCTATAATAACGAGCAAGGCAACCGGGCCCGTAAACTGTTTGCGGCCGTTGTTCTGGCTGCGTTGGATGACGCGATTGCCGATGACAAGAAATACGGCAACGGACCCGAGCAGATCGCCCGCTGGGCGCGGTCACGCGATGGCCGTGAAGTGCTGTCTTGCGCCGGGATTGACCCGAACGAGCGTGTGGTTACCGGCCTGATGGATTTCGTCGGCAAGGGTGTGCGCACCTCGGTCGCCCTGTCGCGCGAAGAAAGCGAACGTCGCCACGCGGCTGAACTGGATGCGCAGGCTGCTTAAGCTGTTGTTTTAAGGCCCGAAAGGGTATGGATCAAAACGCGGCCCTCTGCTCGGGGCCGCGTTTTGCATATCAGAGTTTCGCATGACCAAAGCCATCATGATCCAGGGTGCCGGGTCCAATGTGGGCAAGTCCATGCTGGTCGCCGGGCTGGCGCGGGCTTTTGTCCGTCGCGGGCTGTCCGTGGCACCTTTCAAACCGCAGAACATGTCCAACAATGCCGCCGTGACCGCTGATGGGGGCGAGATTGGCCGCGCGCAGGCATTGCAGGCTTTGGCCTGCGGGCTGCAACCGTTGACCGATATGAACCCGGTCTTGTTGAAACCAGAATCCGACCTGGGCGCACAGGTCATCGTGCAGGGTAAACGTTTTGCCACGCTAAAGGCCCGCGACTACGGCCGCATGAAGAACACCCTGCTGCCCATTGTTCTGCAAAGCTTTCATCGGCTGGCACTGGGGCGCGACCTGATCCTGATCGAAGGCGCCGGCAGCCCGGCAGAAGTAAACCTGCGCCAAGGCGATATCGCCAACATGGGCTTTGCCGAGGCCGCAGGCGTCCCGGTGATCCTGATCGGTGATATCGACCGGGGCGGGGTGATTGCGCAATTGGTCGGCACCCACGTGGTCCTGCCGCCCGCCGATCAAGCCCGGATCAAAGCCTTTGCAATCAATAAGTTCCGGGGCGATCCTAACCTGTTCACCGAAGGGATGGAGATCATCGCCAGCCGCACCGGCTGGACCCCGTTGGGGATCGTGCCATGGTTCGCCGATGCTTGGAAACTGCCCGCTGAAGATGTGATGGATATCGCTTCGCGCCGCCAGCCGGGCGCTAAACTGAAAATAATCGTCCCCCGCCTGAACCGGATCGCCAATTTCGACGACCTTGACCCATTGTCAGCCGAACCCGATACCAGTGTCGAGATGATCAATAGCGGTGTCGCTTTGCCTGGCGATGCCGATCTGATCCTGATCCCGGGGTCGAAATCCACCATTGCCGATCTGGCGCATTTCCGGGCGCAGGGCTGGGATATCGACCTGGCCGCACATATCCGGCGTGGCGGACAGGTCTTGGGGATTTGTGGCGGCTATCAGATGCTTGGCCAATGGATTGACGACCCGGACGGAATCGAAGGCCCCCCCACAAGAGTGCCGGGTCTGGGTCATCTGAACATCACCACCGTGATGAAACCGGAAAAACGGCTGGCCCTGACAACGGCCACTTTCCTGCCTACCGGCGATACAGTTCAAGGCTATGAAATCCACATTGGTCAAACCGAAGGGCCGGACTGCGCCCATGCCTGGCTATCAGTGGCGGGACGGTCCGAAGGGGCGGCCAATGCCTCTGGTCAAGTCAGGGGCTGCTATCTGCACGGGCTGTTTACGGCAGATGGGTTCCGCGCGGCATTCCTGAAAAACCTCGGGGCCACCGCCGCAGTCTGGGCCTATGGCACGGGGGTCGAGGCGACGTTGGACGCGCTGGCCGACCATCTGGAGGCGCATCTGGACATCGATGCGATCCTTGGATTGGCGTCAGTGCTCTAAGGGTCAGGACTCAAGTTCCTGACTGGACAGCACACGGTAAATCTCTCGCCTGACCATTTTGCGGACATTGCGGGTGATGCGTTCGCCCAGGGGGCCCTGCAATTCCTGCCGGACAATATCAAGCACCAGCTGGCGCAACGCCGCCTCGTCAAGTTTTTCAACCTCGTCCAGAACGGATTGATCCGGCTCTGCCTGATCCAGATAGGCGGCCACATGATCGTCAGTCAGGTTGATCCCGGACAGGTCCAGATCCTCGCCCTGATCATAGGCTTCCTCGGTGGCATCATCAGGCGCTGGGTCCACCTCGGGAATGACCGGGTGAATCCTGGTGCCGACTTTGCCCAGATCAAGCACCCCGCTGCGGTCGGGAAGCGGTGTGGCGCGGCTGGCAAAGACAAACCCGTCGCCGGGCGATACTGCGGCCCAATCCACGACCGGCACCTCTTCGCTGCCGTCAGGCTCCCAGTCGCCGTCCTGATTGGTGACTGCCGCCTCAAGCTCGGCAATGCGCTGCTCAAGCGGGCTGCGGGATTCGGGCGGCCTGACCGCGGGGTTTGCGATTTGCGGCGGTGCTTTGGTAAAGTTGACAGGCGGCAGGGACAGTGCGGATTGTGCCGCCAGGATGGGGCGGGCACCGGGGTCATTGGCCGGATTTTCGGTGATCCGCAATGCCGGGGTCAGCAAAAATTTATCAGCGATTACAGGGGTTTGTGGTGATTTCTCCACAACCGAAACCGGCGGCGCATGATTGAACTGCGGCGTGGGTTGGGAAAAAATATCGGGCTTTGTCGGCCGGTCACCTTCTGACACAAGCCTGCGGATAGATGTCAGCACATCTTCGATGGCAAAATTGGTAACCGGGTCGGACATTATAGATCCTGCTCACGCCTCGGCCCAGACTATACCGTCATTCTATTTCATTCACAACTGATAGGACCGATTTGAACAATTTGCGCGGCGTCAAAGTTCAGTCGCCAATCGCTTCAAGCACGCGGTCCAGCGCCGCCCCCTGTTGCGACCGGATCGTCGGGGCATCCTTGACCAGATTGTAATAGGCCGCCGGATCGTATTGCTGCACGTTCAGCTCCAGATGTTGCGCGGT
>JANOMH010000721.1:0-2714 GCA_031420215.1 Rhodobacterales bacterium
CCGAGCCCGCCAATTTTCTGGATGTTGGCGGCGGGGCTACCCGTGAAAAGGTGACCGAGGCGTTCAAGATCATTACGTCCGATCCGAATGTCAAAGGTATCCTCGTCAATATCTTCGGCGGCATCATGCGTTGCGATGTGATCGCCGAAGGGGTGATTGCGGCGGTCAAAGAGGTCGGGCTGAAGGTCCCGCTGGTGGTCCGCCTGGAGGGCACCAATGTGGAACTGGGCAAGGACATCATCCGCAATTCAGGGCTGAATGTGATTGCCGGGGATGATTTGAGCGATGCGGCACGGAAGATTGTGAAGGCGGTGCGGGGGTAAAGCCATGCTATTGAATTATCTTGCATTGCTAACCCTCTTCGCCACCCCCACCCTCGCCCAATCCCCCCTCGACTCCGTCGCCGAGGGCCTGTCCGTGTCCGCCCCCGACATGCTGATGCGCGCCGCTTTGGCCAATTGCATCGCTTACGGGACCGAAGGGGCGATTGATCAGATCAGGGCGGCGGGGTGGGAGAGTGATACCGATGACGGGGGTCTCACCAGCCTGTGGCTGGACGAAACCTACGCGATGATCAGCCCGGCCGAAGGGTCCTGCACCGTTGCCAACGCCATGGTCAGCATGCCGCAAGCCGCCGCTGTGGCCGCCGACCTGATGACCACGGCCTATGGCGGGCAGGCATTCACCGAACCGGACGAACTCGGCTGTGCCCTGATCTCCTCCGATGCCGAACCCGCCGATTACATCGCCCTGTCCAGCGACGGCAACGACCCCAGCTGCGAAGACACCGGACAGGGCGGATCAGCCCTGACCTATTATACCGAGTAACCCCATGCCGGAGCCTTCCAAGTGACCCTTGCCCACCGCCTTGTGACCCAAACCCTGCGCCCGCTCTTTGCCGGGCTCGCGGCCATCGCCCTGCTTGCCGCCTGTGACGAGGCGGCGATGACCGCCGTTCCGGCGCCCGTGGAAAGCCCGGCGCTGGCCACCGCGGATGCACTGCATACCGCCCAGACCGCCGGGGGGCCGGTGGACCAGTCCCGGCTGGCCAAGGCGCTGAGCATCTGTCTGGACAATATCCCCGATGTGGGTGCGGCGCGGCAGCAAATGATCCTGGCCGGGTTTCGCCAAGAAACCACGGTGGACGGGCAGGACCTGTATTCTGCCGCAGACCGCAGCGTGTTTGCCTTGGTCAGTATCGGCAGCATCACCCCGCGCTGCGCCGTTGGCCGGGATGGGTTGCGCGACCAGGCCGCCGTGGCCTTTGCCGAATCCGCCCTGCGGCAGGCGTACGGCCCGGCTTTTGTCCCGGCAGATCCGGCGGATTTCAGCCGTCCGGTCATCGCCGGATGGGTCGCAAATCTGCCCAGTGGATATCTGGCCATCGGGGTGACCCCAGCCATCAACCTGCCGCCGTTCTTTTTGGGCTCTTTCATCATGGTGACCACCAATGTGGTCGACACCGGGGAAATATGAGGGCCTTGGATCCACATGCGCCGCTGCGCCACATAAAACTTGGGCCCGTTTACCGGGGCTATACCGCTTTGAGTCATTGCTGGGCCGGTGTGGCCAGATGTCGCCGTCCGGTGGCCGACCAACACCCCGGAACCAAAGGATAACCAGATGAGACGTCAATCTGAACACCGCGTAACGCCGCTGCTGGCCCTTGGCCTTGTGGCCCTGTTGTCGGGCTGCGGCGGCGATGTTCATGACATCGGCACCAGCCAGACCTGCGGGACCGACAGCTCGCCCTATCTGGGTGGCCATGGCGGGATCGCGGTGCGTTGCGCCCCGCAGACCCAATCGCCCTCCGGGCTGACCGGGTAACCCAATGGCAAAACCGACCAAAGGCCTGCGACAATGAAGGTTTCCACCCTGTTCCCGCTGATCGCGGTCCTTGGGTTGACGGGCTGCGTTGCCGCGCCGCCCGCCGCGGCCATTCCCGTTCGAAATGCCCCGGCTGAACCTGAGATCGGCGACACCCCGATCAGCGTGACCCGCGCGGTGGCCTTGTTCGACAGCATCTGCGGGGCGTCGCTGCCTGATTTCAGGTCGGCAGCCCGACGGATGGCTGACAATGGCATCAATGTAGTCACGGCTGATCGCCTGCCGACGCTGTTCAGCCGAACCGAGGACATCTCTTTTCAACTGCAACTTGGCCCTGGTCCTGCCCGAACCTGTTCGATGGTCTTTGGCACCACTGAAACGGTACAAGCGGCTCGGGCGGGCTTTGCGGTCATGGGACAGTTTATTGAAACTCCCCTGGGGCCGGGCACGATGTATCGTAACACCCAATCCGTCGTCCTGATTGGCCGCAATGCGGTGCAGGGCGATACCACTTATCTTAACCTCCGGCTTTTGTCGGAACGCTAAAGGACAACTCATGGCTATTCTCGTCAACGAACTTACCCGCCTGATTTGTCAGGGCTTCACCGGTTCGCAAGGCACGTTCCATTCGGAACAGGCGATTGCCTATGGCACGAAAATGGTCGGCGGCGTGACCCCCGGCAAGGGTGGCTCGGTCCACCTTGACCTGCCAGTATTTGATTCAGTGCATCAGGCGATGGCCGTCACCGGTGCCAATGCGTCGGTCATCTATGTCCCGCCGCCCTTTGCCGCCGATTCGATATTAGAGGCGATTGACGCGGGCATGCCGCTGGTCGTCTGCATCACCGAAGGCATCCCGGTGCTGGATATGATGAAGGTCAAGCGCG
>JANOMH010000722.1:0-5237 GCA_031420215.1 Rhodobacterales bacterium
GACAGATGCGGGAAATGCTTGCGCAACCAACGGTCCAGCCGCTGATCGCCTTCGTCCGGACCGACCGTCCGGTTCTGTACGCCGCTCATCCGAGGGCTCCTTTGGTAAGCAAATGGCCAAGTGCCACGGCACCCAGCGATAATGTGACCGATGCCAGCACATACAGCGCCGCCATCGGGGCACGGCCGGTTTCGACCAGCCGCAATGTGTCCAGCGAAAAGGCCGAAAACGTGGTGAAACCGCCCAACACGCCAGTGATCAGCAGGGCCGACCAAGCGCCCCGGTCGGCCAGCGCCACCCATAAGACGCCAATCAAGAATGACCCCACTACATTCACCGCAAGCGTGCCGAACGGAAAGGCAATCGCCAATCCGGTCAAGTAGCGCAATACAGCACCAATAGCGCCGCCAAAGGCGACTTGGGTCAGGGTTGTAAACATCAAGGTCTATTGTGCCCCTGAGGGCCGGTTGTCAACTGCCGGGCTTGTTGCGTTTGGCCCGAAGTCCCGCAAAGTAATCCAGCCGTTTCTTAAGATCACGTTCAAATCCGCGATCCACGGGCAGGTAATAGACGCCGCGCTTCATCCCCTCGGGGAAATAGTTCTGCCCCGAAAACCCATCCTCGGCATCATGGTCATAGGCATAGCCGGCGCCGAACCCCTGCTCCTTCATCAGACGGGTCGGGGCGGTCATGATATGGCGGGGCGGCGGTTCCGATCCGGTTTGGCGCGCGGCATCCATCGCCGCCTTGAACGCCACGTAACCTGCGTTGGATTTGGGCGACAGCGCAAGGTAAGTGACCGCTTGGGCCAGCGCCAATTCGCCCTCGGGCGACCCCAGCCGTTCATAGGTTTCCCAGGCCTGCAGGCAAATCGCCTGCGCCTGCGGATCGGCCAACCCGATATCCTCAACCGCCATCCGGGTGATGCGGCGGGCAAGGAAACGCGGGTCCTCGCCCCCGGTCAACATCCGGGCGAACCAATAAAGAGCTGCGTCGGGGTCGGACCCGCGCACCGATTTGTGCAGGGCGGAAATCAGATTGTAATGCTCATCCCCCGATTTGTCATATTTTGCGGCCCGCTTCATCAATCGGCTGGTCAACTGGTCAGTGCTGACCTTGCCGGGATTCTTCCACGCCATGACCTGTTCGATCAGGTTCAGTAACGCGCGGCCATCACCGTCCGCCATGGTCAATAATGCCTCGCGGGCCAGTCCATCCAACGGCAAGGCGCGGGAATGATCCTGTTCGGCGCGTTGGGCAAGACGTTCCAGATCGGGCAACTCCAGTCGGTTCAGAATCAGAACCTGGGACCGGCTGAGCAGTGCTGCGTTCAACTCAAACGACGGATTTTCAGTGGTGGCCCCGACTAACAGGATCGTGCCATCCTCCATATAGGGCAGAAATCCATCCTGTTGGGCTTTGTTAAAGCGATGTATTTCATCGACAAACAGCAGGGTGCCCCGCCCCTGCCCCCGGTGCATTTTCGCGGTGTCAAACACCCGGCGCAGGTCTGGAATGCCAGTGAAAATCGCCGAAATCTGGACAAAATGCAGGTCGGTCTGGGCGGCCAACAACCGGGCAATCGTGGTTTTACCCACACCCGGCGGCCCCCACAGGATGAGGGACGACAGTGACCCCGCCGCTATCATCGCGCCAATCGGGCCATCGGGGCCAAGCACATGCTCTTGGCCGATCACCTCGGTCAAGGTCTGCGGGCGCAATCGGTCGGCCAGCGGGCGGGCAAGCGGCGGTGCTGTGCGGGTTTGGTCAAACAAATCTGCCATGGGGGCAGGATAAACTGCCCCCATGGCAGATTAAAGCCTCAGTTCAGACGTGGCGAAAAATCAATCCAGACCGCCTGATAATCGATCCCGCCCATGTTCATATTGCGGCCGGCTGCATCCATTTTCAGCTCGCATCTTGCAGCCCAGCGATCCCAGTTGGTGGGCAGTAAGGCCAGCATGCGCCGGATCTTTTCGGTGCGGGATGTGCGCAGCATCTGCAACACCAGCCGCATCCGGACCTTTTGGCGGATATTGGCGGGAATATCATGGGCGACAAACCCGCGTGTCACTTCCCATGTCCCCTCTTCCACAGGAGAGTCGGCATACAGCAGATCATCCGGAATGGAATCAAGCAGCCCCCGTTGCGCATCGCGGATCATATAGCTGTAAATACCGCAGCGGGCGGTTGTCGGGGTCAGGCGAACCCCGGCCAAGACCCGGCCATCATCGTCATGAACGGCCAGCCACCGGGACACCGGGGTGTCATATTGATCGAACTCCATCCCCATCGTCTCGGGCAAATCCCAGCGATTGCGTACTATGAAGGATTCGCGCCTGGCGCGAAGGATATTGGCAAAAAGTTCGCCATGGTTGTGCATATTGGCAAACGACAAAGTTGTGCTAAGCATCGCATTCTCCAGCAAGGGGGGTAAGGGTCACACAACCCTGCCGGAGCGTTCCGTCGGGGGACGGTCAGAGCAGCCTGTAATCTCTTGCGCGTTGAATTGCTTCTGTGGTTGTCCGGGCCAGCAAGCTGGTCCGAGCCGAGGACAAACGGGCCTTTAGTGCACTCTCAGATATGTTCAATCGTGCGGCGGCAGCTGCATGACGATCCCCTTCGGCAATGCACCGCAGGGCTTCTATTTGGGCTTTCGTAAGTGACTTCGGGGGTTCGGTTATGGCGTGAAGTTGGCTGATCATGGTTGCGAAATCGTTAATTTCCGGATCAGAAAATTCGCGGTCCGCCCGACAGGCCGAGGCGATAGTACGCGACGACATTTGTCCGACTGACACCGCAAAACCGTAGACCATGCCAAATGCCTTGGCCTGTCCAAGGATATTGAACGGATCAGGGATATCAATTTCGCTCCAGCGTGATGTGCCAATCCGACTGAACCCCCAGGCTATGATCGGATCGCGTAGCGCATAGGCCTCCTCTGTATAACGATCGGTCCAACCCTGTGGGTAAGTCTGGTAGTGCAGCAGGGGCAGAGCGAAACGGATGTGCAAAGCGAAAAAGAATCCGCTAGGCGCCAATCGGGCCAATCTTCGGGTATGCAGATCGATTCCGGACCTAAGTGACATATGTCCTTTTAGACAAGTTGTATCAATTCCAGTCAACTCTAAATTGTGACTCATAACCAGGGTGGCTGCAGATTTTAGGTGGGCAATGAGATGGCACAGCAAGACCAAGATGTTGAAAACAGGCTGAAATGTCTGAAAAGTAACGAGTTGGCAGAATTGTTGGATTTTGTAATCCCGAATCGGCCCACTGGGGGATTTGTGGGCGACGAAGGCGAGAACTTGCCGGCGGACCCAACAACTCGACCGCATTAACCAATTATTAATCTTATTGAACGGAAAATACAAAAGCCCCGTCATTAGACGGGGCTTTTGTATTGCGGACAAACCAGTAGAGTCGCCGTCAAGTCACGGCGGCCAGCTTCAGTCTTCGGCGGCCATCTCGGCTTCTACGCGGGCCTTGTCGGCTGCACCTTTGGCGCTGGTGTCACGGTCCACGAATTCAATGATCGCCATCGGGGCCATGTCGCCATAGCGGAACCCGGCCTTCAGTACGCGGACATAACCACCTTGGCGGTCTTTGTAGCGGGGGCCCAGGATGTCGAACAGCTTGGCGACATAAATGTCTTGCTTGAGTGCCGCCGCAGCCTGACGGCGGGCATGCAGATCGCCGCGCTTGCCCAGGGTGATCAGCTTTTCCACGATGCGGCGCAGGTCTTTGGCCTTGGGCAAAGTGGTCTTGATCTGTTCATGTTCAATCAGCGAACCGGCCATATTGGCGAACAGCGCTTTGCGGTGTTCGTGGGTCCGGTTCAGTTTGCGGTAGCCCGCTCCGTGACGCATTTTAAGTCTCCTAAGTGCTTTGTGCTTTGTGCAGCGGTCTGATGCGTGTCAGCCGCATTATTGGGGCGGGATTGCCCAGTCTGACAGCCAGGGTGGGTCAAGACCCACCTTACTTTCTGGCCGGTAATGTGGGTTTCAACCCACATCCACCGACCCGTCATTTGTCAAATGGTGGGTCAAGATCCACCTTACGCCGTGCAGAGTAAGGTGGGTTTCAACCCACCCAACCGTTAAAACGCGTCTTCGAACTTCTTGGCCAGATCTTCGATATTGTCTGGCGGCCAATCCTCGACGTCCATACCCAGATGCAGACCCATACCCGACAGCACTTCCTTGATCTCGTTCAGGGATTTGCGGCCAAAGTTCGGGGTGCGCAGCATCTCGGCTTCGGTTTTCTGGATCAGATCGCCAATATAGACGATATTGTCGTTCTTCAGGCAGTTGGCGGACCGGACCGACAGCTCCAGCTCGTCAACCTTCTTCAAGAGCAGCGGGTTGAATTCCAGTCCATCATCGATAGAACCGGCCCCAGCAGCCTCGGGCTCGTCGAAGTTCACGAAAATCGACAACTGGTCCTGGATGATCCGGGCCGCATAGGCCACCGCATCATCCGGGGTGATCGAGCCGTCGGTTTCGACCTTCATCGTCAGCTTGTCATAGTCCAGCACCTGGCCCTCGCGGGTGGGCTGCACTTCGTAGCTGACTTTCTTGACCGGGGAATAGATCGCGTCGATCGCAATCATGCCGATCGGTGCATCCTCGGGCTTGTTCTTGTCGGCGGCGACATAGCCTTTGCCGGTGTTGACGGTCAGTTCCATGTACAGCGACGCGCCGTCGTCCAGATGGCAGACGACGTGATCCTTGTTCAGAATCTCGATGCCTGAGGATTCCGAGATATCGCCAGCGGTCACAACACCCGGACCCTTGGCCTGCACGGACAGGCGCTTCGGCCCTTCGACTTCCATGCGGATCGCCACGCCCTTAAGGTTCAGCACGATATCGGTGACATCCTCGCGGACGCCCGGAACGGACGAAAATTCGTGCAACACGTTGTCGATTTGCACGGATGTAATCGCGGCCCCCTGCAGCGACGACATCAGCACGCGGCGCAGTGCGTTGCCCAACGTCAGGCCAAAACCGCGTTCCAGCGGTTCGGCGGTCAGGGTGGCCTGCCGCTGCGGGTCATTGCCCGGTTTCACGTCAAGCTGCATCGGCTTGATCAGTTCGGCCCAATTCTTGTGGATCATGCGTCCCTCCATTCTTGTCCGACTTTCATGTCCAAAAAGTCGAAACCTCGAGGTTTCATCAAAACGGCAAAGGGGGCCGTGCCAAAGCACAGCCCCTTCAAACTCAAAACCAATCAGACGC
>JANOMH010000723.1:0-1737 GCA_031420215.1 Rhodobacterales bacterium
GCCTAGGATGCCCAGAAAATCAGCATGCAGATCGCCCACCGAGGACCATGTCGCCAGCGCTTTGACCGTATCGGGATGGGCAGCCGCCAGCAACATTGCGTCAGCACCGCCCAGCGAGAATCCCAACACCCCGATCCGTGCAGGATCGACACCGTCAAGCGTGGCCAAAGCCGCGAGTGCCACTTCTGCATCCGCCACCTGCCCTTGCACTGTCGTGGCCCCCGTATCGCCATCGCTTTTGCCAAAGCCTTGAAAATCAATCCGCAAGGACGCAATGCCCTGTTCCGCCAAAGCCGCCGCCTCACGCGCATACATGCCGCCCACTTCGTCGCGGCTGGACCCAAAGCCATGCAGCATCAGCACCACAGGTGCCAAAGTTGCGCCGTCGGGCAGGTTGAAGGTCGCGGCAATCCCGCCGTCCAGTATGATCACCGTTTCCGCCGCCATCGCTGCGGCCCCTTGCATCACCAGCACCGCCGCCGCCGTTTGAATCAATCCGCGCATCGCCCAAGCCCTTCTGATTTATGCCATGACCAAAGGCTACGCCCCGCCCGATCCGGCTGGCAAGCCCAAGATCAGCTTGCACGCACCTTGCCGCCGATTTATGCCCCCCGGCATGACCCAACATGACCGCCTTTTGATCATCGACTTTGGTTCCCAAGTGACGCAGCTGATTGCGCGGCGATTGCGTGAACTGAACGTCTATTGCGAGATTCATCCGTTTAACCGGGTGACCGACGCCTTTCTGGCCGATTTCGCGCCCCGCGCGGTGATCCTGTCCGGCGGGCCGTCGTCGGTGTTTGCCGATGGGGCCCCGATGCCGCCTGCGTCGGTGTTCAGCATCGGCGTTCCGGTATTGGGCATTTGCTATGGCCAGCAAGTGATGATGCATGTCCTTGGCGGCAAAGTTGAACGCGGCCACGGCACCGCTGAATTTGGCCGGGCCTATGTGACGCCCACCGATGTGCAAAGTCCGCTGCTCGACGGCTGGTTCATGGCTGACCGCGAGCAAGTCTGGATGAGCCACGGCGACCATGTGTCGGTCATCGCCCCCGGTTTCCAAGTCTACGGCACTTCGCCCAACGCGCCCTTTGCGATCACCGCCGACCCGGCCCGCAACTTTTACGCGGTGCAGTTCCACCCCGAGGTGCATCACACCCCCAAAGGTGCGGCGCTTTACGCCAATTTCGTCAGAATGGCCGGGTTCAAGGGTGACTGGACCATGGGCACCTACCGCGATGAAGCGATTGCGAAAATCCGGGCGCAGGTTGGTGACAAAAAGGTGATCTGCGCCCTGTCCGGCGGCGTTGACAGTTCGGTCACCGCCCTTTTGATCCACGAAGCGGTGGGCGATCAGCTGACCTGCGTCTTTGTCGACCATGGGTTGCTCCGATTGGGCGAGGCCGAACAGGTCGTCGCCATGTTCCGCGAGCATTACAACCTGAACCTGATCCACGCCGACGAATCCGCCCTCTTTCTGGGCCGGCTGACGGGCGTGTCGGACCCCGAGACCAAGCGCAAGATCATCGGCGGGCTGTTCATCGACGTGTTCCAGAAATACGCCAACGGGATCGAAGGGGCCGAGTTTCTGGCCCAAGGCACGCTGTATCCTGATGTGATCGAAAGCGTGTCGTTCAGCGGCGGCCCCTCGGTGACGATCAAGAGCCACCACAACGTTGGTGGCCTGCCCGAGAAAATGGGCCTGAAACTGGTCGAACCGCTGCGCGAATTGTTCAA
>JANOMH010000724.1:0-4203 GCA_031420215.1 Rhodobacterales bacterium
TGCGAAACGATTTCGACAGGTTCTCAAGCCGGATTTCCGCCATCTGCTATCCCTTTACCGCCCCCGCAACCATCGACCCGGCGACCCGGCGATACATCACCAGCCCCAGCAGCAGCGGTGGCAAAGCCGCGACCACAATCACCGCTGCCGCCACGCCCCATTGCACGCCGCCCCCGGATGCGGCGAAAAAGAACGATGCGCCCACGGTCATCGGCACCGCGTCGCGCGTGGTCAGCATCAGGCCGAACAGAAACTCGTTCCAGGCAGTGATAAAACCAAAGATGAACACCGTCATCAGCGCGGGCCGGCACAGTGGCAGCACGATCCGCCACAGCAGACCGGGCAGGCGGGCACCGTCCATTTCAGCGGCCTCTTCCAGCTCTAGCGGCAAGTCAGCCACGGCATTGACCAGCAGCAACAGCGCCAAGGGCAGGTTGACCACCGCCAAAATCAGCCCCAGCCCCAGCTGCGTATCCAGCAATCCGACGGCCCGGAACATCATATACAGCGGGATCGCGAACACCACGAGCGGCAAGGCCCGCAGATTAACGATCAGCGGAAACAAGGCGCCCCGCCCATAGTCCCGCCGGACCATGGCCCAGGCGATGGGAAAACACAGGACCATCGGCAGGATCGCCCCAATCAGCGCCGCGACAAGGCTGTTCCAAAGATAGGCATAGACGTTCAGGCGGTCACTGACTGTCAGCACCGTCGCGAAATTCTCCAGCGTCGGCATCTGCACCCACAGGCCAGCATTGCGCGACACCTCGGCGGGGCTTTTGAATGCGGTGACCAGCGTCGCCAGCAGCGGAAAGTTCATCACAAACGCCGCAACTGCGAACACTGCCCAGCGCAACAAATGGTGCAGCCGCCTCATGCCGCCCTCCGCGTCAGCCGGCCGATCAGCCAGAGCAGGGCAAATGCGGCCAGAAACAACAGGATAGACGCGGCCAGCGCCTGCCCGATCTTGCCCGCGCGAAAGAACGCCTCGTAGATATAGATCGACATTGACCGGGTGGTGCCACCGGGGCCAGATCCGACGAGGACAAAGATATTGTCGAACACCCTGAACCCATCAATGAACCGCACGAACAGGGCAATCACCAGCGTCGGGGCCATCAGCGGCAGTTCAATCCGCCAGAACATTCGCCATGGCCTTGTGCCATCCACCGCCGCCGCCTCGCGCAGATCCTGCGGAATGGCCTGATAGGCGGTCAGAAACAGCAGGAAAGCAAACGGCGTCCATTGCAGGGCTTCAATCACAAACACTGTGGTGAATACATTCTGCGCGTTCAGAAAGGCCGGGCTGAACCCGAACCACGCATACAGGTAATGCGGCAATGGCCCGGCGAATTCGTGCAACACCAGCCGGTACATCAGCCCCATCATTGCGGGCGCAATGATCATCGGCGCGATCAGAACCGCCACCATCCAGCCATGCGCCCGGATCAGCGGCGCGAGGTAAACTGCCAGAAACAGCCCCAGCCCGCATTCGGCCAGTGCGGTCAGCGCCCCGAACCGCAGCGAAAACCACGCGGCCTGCCAGAACGACGCATCGCCCAGCACCGCCCGAAAATTATCCAGCCCGTTGAACACCGGCGCGCCGAGGGTCTCAAACCCGGTATCGGAAAACCCGTAGATCAGGCTCAGAACCACCGGAAACCCCAGCACCGCCAGCAAGAACAGCACCAAAGGGGCCGCAAGGACCGGGTTTTCGATGCGGTGTCTTGCGGCCATCTGGTCTGTCCTGTGAAAGGCCCGGCAGCAGCGCAGCCGCCGGGCCCGGTATGCTTAGCCCAGTATGCCTACTTCAGCAGGTCCGTCATCCCCGCCGTGGCATTGGCCAATGCGGTGTCAAGGTCTTGGGTGCCCGCCCAATAGCCGGTAAATTCCTGCGCTTGCAATTCATACACCGACAGCGCGTTTTCCGATGTGGCCCCGCGCATCACAAAGCCGTAGGTCGAGGCATATTCACCCACCTGCACCAGATCGGGCCGCTCTGCCGCCAATTGCGCGGCAGTTTCAGGCGTCAGTCCCGGCGCGCCCCCGGCCCGGGCATAGGCCAAGGCAGCCTCTCCGGTGGACAGCCAGGTCAGAAACGCTTCGGCCCCGGCCCGGTTCGCCGCAGCTTTGTTCAACCCCAGACCCAGCCCGTGGATATGGGTAAAGCGGCCTTCGGGGCCAGCGGGGGGCGGCAGGCTGATCGTATCGGCCTGTGCGGTGGTCAGTTCGCTGGCAGCCGCATTCCACTGCACCATGGCTGCGACCTGCCCGGCGGTATAGGCGGCATTCGCCTCGGCATATTCATAGCTCAGGGAATCGTTCGGGGTGGCACCGGCATCATACAGCATCTTGTACAGCTCAAGTGCGGTGCGATAGGCCGGGCTGTCCACTGTGATATTGCCATCCGCGTCCATCCAATCCGCGCCATAGCTGCGCGGCAGGGAATGAAACACCATCATGTTGAACAGCAGGTTCTTCATTTGCAGCACGGTGCCATAGCGGGTCGGGCTGTCGGGGTTCACCGACTGGCTGAAATACAGCGCGTTGGCGGCAAAATCATCCCAGGTCCATTCGGCAGGGTCCTTGGGCTCCATCGCCGTGCCCAGATATTGCAGCGAGATTTCGGCATATTTGGCGCGGGCGGCATCGTCGGCCATCAGCGCATCGATCAGGTCACGGCGGACGTAGAGAAAATGCAGCGACAGGTCGGTCGGCACGCCAAATTGCTGGCCGTCATATTGCATGGTCGACAAAACAGTATCGCCAAACACCGCGCCTGCCTCGGGCGACAGGGTGATCGGGTCCATATAGGCGGCATAGCGACCAATCGAATAGGTGGCGATCAGGTTGATGTCAAAGGCATCGGTCCCGGCGGCCAGATCAACCTGCAACTTGTCAAAGAACCCGTCGCGGTTGGTGAACAGCAGCTCGACCCTATTCTCGGCCGTCACATCCGGGCGGGCATTATACAGCTCTGCAGCAGCGCGCAGGGCGGTTTCCTCGGGGCCGCCGGGCCAGCCCAATACGGTCACTTCGGCCTGTGCGGCCCCGGCCAAAAGGGCCAGTGCGGCGGTGCAGGACCGGATCAGCGTCATCGTGTTCATTGGCGTTCCTCTTTGTTGAGTTGGGTCAGTTGGGTCAATGCGGCAATTCCAATCACACCAGCATCCGGCCCCAGCGCCGCACGGGCGAGGGTCGGGCGAAAAACCGGGTCCAGCGGGGCAAGTGTCATATTGATCCGGTCAAGGTAGCCATCCGCCAGACCGACTCCACCGCCGATCACGATCACCGCGGGATCAAAGGCCAGTTGCAGATTGCGGCACAGCCGGGCGACACGAACGGCAGACTGTGCAATCAGGCGTTCGGCTGTGATGTCACCGTGCCGGGCCGCGTCAAAGACGGCATTGGCCGAAGTAAGCCCCTGCCGCCCGATCCAGCCACCCGACGCGGCATCCTCAAACACAGTGCCGTCATGTGCATCAGTCAAGGAAATGAACTGCCCGAAATGCCCGGCCAGCCCCGACCGTCCCGTCAACAGTCTGCCCCCGGTCACCACGCCGCCGCCAATCCCGGTCGAGATAGTCAGAAACACCAGATCGCGGCCCTGCCCCGCGCCATATCGGAACTCTCCCCAGGCCGCCGCTTGGGCATCATTGGCCAAGGTGACCGGCAGGCCCAGCGCTGCCTGCGCGCGGGCCAATAGCGCAAAGCGCGGTGGTATGGCCAAAGTCGCCGGGTTCAGTGCCGACCACAGCCCATCGGTCACAAGCCCGGTCACGGTGATCCCGACACGGCTAAACCGCCCGCGCCACGGCGCTGACAACTGCGCAATCTGGTCAATCCAGCCATCCGGGCCAACCGCCGGATCAGTAGGGGCGATGATCCGGTCAATCACCCGGTCAGCCGATACCAAAGCGACCAGTGTCTTGGTCCCGCCCAGATCGACCGCCAGCACCGGATCAGCAGCTGTCATGGCCGGGCCACCGCTTGGGCAATGGCCAGCGCGAACCATCCGGTAATATGCTCAGGGCGGGTAATCGCCGACCCCGCGACCACCGCACTTGCCCCCGCCTGTATCGCCAGCGCCGCCTGTGCCGGGGTCTGATAGCGCCCCTCGGCCACGACAAACCCGCCGATGGCCGCAAGCGCACGGACAAGGTCCAGATCCTGCCCGTCAGGGACCGGTCCGCCGGTATAGCC
>JANOMH010000725.1:0-2297 GCA_031420215.1 Rhodobacterales bacterium
GCTGCGCCCACCCGGCGGTCAGGCGCTGCCCTGTGTCCGGAGAGGCAGGTCAATGACCGCTTCGTCCGCACAGCTGACCTTGGTCACTGATGACGCTTGGCGCACAGGAACCTTCTGTCAGGCGGCGAACACTAGTGTATATCCTGACTTTGTGCTTGGCTGCACTCACCTCCGCTGCGTTTATTGCGACTGCTATTTACATGTGGTGGACAATGGAGCTGCTGGCGCAGTTTGTTGCCTATTGTCTGGTGAACGGCTTTGCCATCTACCTGCTTGCCCGCAACAGCCTGGTCGTCGAACTTATCATCATAGATGCTGTGACGATTCTGATTGGTTCGGTTAATGTCAGCGTCTCATTTGCAATAATATTGTCGGACCAGGCACATCCGGCAGTGACACTGTCATTGGCCGCGATGATTCTGATGTATTTTGTCGTCAACTTGTGTAGCGTCTACGATACCCGAGTGAAACTGCGCCGCGCCGAAGACCGGGCCATTGCCGTTGAACGGCTCGAGGCAGTGGGTCGGCTGACTGGCGGAATGGCCCATGAATTCAACAATATCCTGACTGCGGTATTGGGCCAGCTTGACCTGTATGGCCACCTGATCCACCCCACCGAGAAAGACAGTTGCGTTGCTGCCGCCCATCAGGCCGCCACCCGTGCCGCCAAACTGACCTCGCAATTGCTGTTTCTTGCCCGCAAAGCCCGGTTGGCGGCAGTGGCCACCGACCTGACCGAATATCTGACCGGTTTTGCCGACCGCGCCCGTGATTTCTTGCCCGGGCCGGTTGTTTTGCGTACCGAGCTGCCCACCAATTTGCCAATCGTCATGGTCGACCGCGACAATCTTGAAATCGTGCTGATGCAATTGCTGCTGAACGCCCGCGATGCATTGGGCGAGGCGGGCACCCTGACCCTTGCGCTGGAACATCTGGTGGTTCCGGCACAGCGCAAAATGCAGGGTGCGACCGAACTGGCCCCTGGCTCTTATTGTGTGATCAGGGTCGAAGATGACGGCATCGGTATCAGCCCCGCCCATCTGACCCGGATCTTTGAGCCGTTTTTTACCACCACGCCTAAGGGGCAGGCATCGGGGTTGGGCTTGCCGATGGCAGCCGGATTTGCCGAGATGTCAGGTGGGGCCGTGTCGATCAGCAGCCAGCTGGGTCGTGGCGCGGCGGTGCAACTGTATTTGCCAACGGTCAACGCCGCCTGACAAAAAGGCCGCCCCGGTTTCCCAAGGCGGCCTTGTGTTTCCATCGGTTGATCAGGCCGCAGCGACAGCCCGTTTGGTCATTACCTTGATCAGATGTGCCCGGTATTCCGGTGTCCCATGCAGATCGGCGATCATCCCTTTGGCCGGAACCGTCAGCCCATCCAAGGCCGCTGCACTGAAATTGGCCGAAAGTGCTGCTTCCGCCGCCGTCCAGCGGAACACGCCGCTTTCAGAGGCCCCCGTTACTGCCACCCGCACCCCGTCCGCATATTTGGCGACAAACACACCGACCAGCGCGAACCGCGAAGCGGGCTGGACGAATTTCTGGTAATTCGCCTTTTGCGCCACTGGAAAGCGGACCTCGGTGATGATTTCCCCATCATGCAGGGCGGTGCTGAACATGCCCTGAAAATAGTCATCTGCCGCGATTTTCCGGGTATTGGTCACAATCGTGGCCCCGGTGGCCAGCGCTGCCGCCGGATAGCAGGCCGACGGGTCGTTGTTGGCCAATGATCCGCCCACCGTGCCCCGGTTGCGCACCGCAGGATCGCCGATATGGCCAGCCAAAGCAGCGAGTGCCGGAAATTTGGCCGCCGCTTCCCGCGCCACGGTTGCATGGGTTGTGCCCCCGCCGATGCACAACGCCCCGTCATCGGCAACACAAACCCCCTGCATTTCGCCAATGCCTGTCAGGCTGATCAACACCTCGGGGCTGGCCAGCCGGGCCTTGAGCGACGGGATCAGCGTTTGCCCGCCGCCCAGCGCCTGCGCGCCGTCATGCGCCATCGCTTTGGCCGCATCTGCGATGGTGGAAGGGCGTTCAATTTCAAAAGCATACATGTTCCGCTCTCCCCTTTATGCGTTCATCGCAGCCCAGACCCGTGACGGGCTGAGCGGCATATCGATATGTTTGACCGGACGACCAGCGCGTGCCAGCGCGTCAATGACAGCGTTGACCACTGCAGGCGGCGAGCCGATTGCCCCCGCCTCGCCACAGCCTTTGACCCCCAGCGGGTTATGGGTGCAGGGCGTGCTGCACGAATGGTCCACCACATACATCGGCAGATCGTCGGCGCGCGG
>JANOMH010000726.1:0-3089 GCA_031420215.1 Rhodobacterales bacterium
GGTGCGATGTTGGCGCATCTGGCGCGCGGCACCGGTTGGCTGATGCATGATCCCCGCTGGCTGGATATGGCCGGGCAATTGAACCTGTCCCTTGGACTGGCCCGCTTGCATGACATGCTGCACTATCCCGCCGATATCACCACTGTCCGCCGCGCCGGGGTCTTGTGCCTGCGCCAGCTTGAGGCGCATCTGACCGAACGCCGTTGGGCGGGGCAGATATTCCTGTGCGCCGATTGCCCAACCATTGCCGATATCGCCTGTTTCCCCAATGTTGCCCTTGCCCCCGATGGTGGGGTCAGCCTGGATGAATATCCGTCAATCCGGCTGTGGCTGCGGGCGGTCAGGGCGCTGCCGGGGTTTATCGAGATGCCGGGGATACACCGAATGCATGAAAACCGGGCTTAGGCAGGCACCGCCAAGGGCCGCGCCTCGCGGATTGGCAAGTGAATCAGCGCGCTGAATGCGCCAACGCCAATGCCGACCCACCAGACCGCAGTATAGCCACCGGTGAGGTCATACATCCGCCCGCCCAGCCAGATGCCCAGAAAACTGCCCAGCTGGTGGCTGAAAAACACGATGCCATACAGCGTGCCCATATAGCGCGCGCCATACACATGCGCGACCAGACCGGCAGTCAGCGGGATCGTCGCCAGCCATAGGCTGCCCATGACAAAGGCAAAGATCACGACGGTTGCCGGGGTCATCGGCACCAATATGAACCAGATCGAGATCAGCGTCCGCCCGGTATAAATCCCGGCCAGCAGATATTTGCGTGGATAGCGGCTGCCCAGCCAACCGGCCATCAGAGTGCCGCCGATATTGGCCAACCCGATGATACTAATCGAAATTGCGCCCAAGGCCGATGTCGTGCCTATCCCGATAGCGGCCAGCATCCCACCATTGGCAATCGGCCCACAGATTTCGGCAACGAAGGCCGGGAAATGCGCAGTTATGAACCCCAACTGATAGCCACAGGAAAAGAACCCCAGAAAGATCATGGTATAGGTCGGGTCGCGAAAGGCGCGGGTCACAATCGTGCCCATGGAGTCGACAAGCTCTGCCTTGGTGGCCCGGTCGGGCGCACGCATCAGCGGCAAGACCAGCAATGACGACAGGATCAGCCCGGCAAAAGCAATGAACACACCCTGCCAAGGCAAGACATTCAGCAGCCCCTCGGCCAAAGGTGCACCGATCATCTGCCCCACCGACCCGGCAGCGGTTGCAATGGCCAGCGTCATTGACCGGCTTTCTGCGCTGGATGCCCGCCCGACAACGGCCAGAATGACCCCAAAGCCGGTGCCGGCAATCCCGAAACCCACAATGATCTCATACAGTTGATGCGCCCCCGGCGTTATCGCCTGTGATGACAGCAACAACCCGGCGGCATAGCACAATGCCCCCAGAATGATCGCCCTACGATCCCCGAATTTTTCCGCAATCGCCCCGAATATCGGCTGCCCGAACCCCTAGGCGAGGTTCTGAATGGCGATGGCCATGGAAAAATCGGCGCGCGGCCAGCCGAATTCGGTGGCGATGGGAATCTGGAACACCCCGAACGATCCGCGAATGGCGAAGCCTGTCATCAGGATCACGCAGCCAGCGATCAGGACAGGGGTGAAAAGGGCAGATTTGGTTTGCATGACGCAGGGTGTCTCAGACCCCTGCGCACATGTCAAATCAGCAGTTGTGCGGGCAGGTATTGTGATTTTGGATGGATCAGCAGGCGCTCCAGCCATAGACCCGGTCGCGGACCACGGCCTCGCCGATCAATTCGTCATCGGTTTTCAGCAATTGCCCGCCAGAGATTTCGTAAAACCGGCAGGCCCGGAGATTGAGTTCCAGCACGTTTGCAGTAAATCCCGCTTTACCGCGTGTGGTTTCCAGCAAAGCCCGACCACGCCCAAGGCCATGGGCTGACTGCAAGAGATACAGGGCATAAAGTTCCTCACCATACCCCAATGCAGTCCATTCCGGGCTGCGCTGCGGACCAATTTGGGCGAAACCGAGGTCAGGTAGTACATTGATCCGGCTCTCGCCCAGATCGATAATCTTGGTCCATTGCGCCAGCCGGACATCATAGGTGCGGCGCGCTATCTCGGATTCGGGCAGCAAACCGGGATAGGTTTCAACCCTTGCCTGCACAAGAATCCGGGCCAGCATCGGGACGTCGGACAAGGTGGCGGGGCGGATCATCGGGGTTTATCCTGTCGGTAACCTTGCCGGTCTAATCTGCAAGCGCCCAGATTGCCAAGCCGTCTTTTCCATTGGTGCAGGACGGGTTAGGGAATGGCATGAACTTGATCTCGACCCTTTACAACGCCCGGGTCAACACGGGCATGGTGCAGTCGGACCCGGCGCAAATCGCCGTTTTGCCGCATCTTGACCGGGTGTTAACCGACCTTGCCGCCCCGGTCAAACGCGGGCTATTTCGGAAACCGCCCGCCCCGGTCAAGGGCGTGTATCTGTGGGGCGGGGTGGGCCGGGGCAAATCCATGCTGATGGATATGATGGCTGAACTGGCGCCTGCGCCCAAACAACGCCGCCATTTTCACGAATTCATGCAATCGGTTCATGCAGGTATGACCAAGGCCCGCAAAACCGGGGTGGATGATGCCATCGCCCCGGTCGCCGACGCGATAATTGCCGAGACCCGGTTTTTGGCCTTTGACGAAATGCAGGTCACCGATATCGCCGACGCGATGATCGTGGGGCGGCTGTTCGAGCGGCTGTTTGCCGGGGGCGTCACTGTGGTGGCCACGTCAAACCGGCATCCGGATGAGCTGTATAAAGACGGGCTAAACCGGGCGCTGTTTGTGCCGTTCATTCAGATGATCAAGGACCGGATGGAAGTGGTCAAGCTGCACAGTCCAACCGATCACCGCCAAGGCCGGCTGGCTGGCGCGCAGGTCTATTTCTCTCCCGCCGATGCCATCGCCCGCGCGGCTTTGGCGCAGGTCTGGGACCGGTTGACCGGCGGGCAAGACCATCCTTTGATCTTGAAAGTCACCGGCCGCGAGGTGGAAATCCCGCATTTTCACAACGGTGTCGCCCGCGCCCGGTTTCATGACCTGTGTAGCCGGGCATTAGGG
>JANOMH010000727.1:0-2633 GCA_031420215.1 Rhodobacterales bacterium
CAAGAACAAGGCAAAAAACTGTCCTTATCTGTTCGCGTTCGCTCCATACTTCGTTCGGAATTTCTTGATCTTTGAGGTGAACCACCAGACTGGTTCGAGTGTCAGCTGTGGACCTGAGTTCAAAAACCTCTGTCCGAAACCCGGAGAATTGACCGGAATGCCCGGACTGTCGAAACCTTGTATCGGCATTGGCAACACTGCTTTCAGCCCAAGCAAAAGGATATTCGGCATTGCCTTGAAGGTCGTGCAGTTCAATTGCTGCCTCGACTGCCGCGCATTTCCGGCCCAAAAACTCAAGGCAAGACAACATCGCCTCAGCACCTGATTTCGAACACACAAGAGCAATCAACTCCGCGCAAATAGTCATTTTTTTAGCCATGACTTACCTTTAGAAAATGGGTCAGAGTCCCTCCAAGATTGTTACAACCATGTGGCGAACTTACGCTAGGAAGTTAGAAATTCCGCCCATCTTCAGATAACTACTGTGGCTCAGAAGCCGCCATGCCTCAGCGGAGTGTGTCTGACGTCAGCGCCCGTGGGTCTGATTTGAGGATTTGAACAACGGAGGATTTCTGGTTCATCTTATCGATTAGGAGACCGAGATGATGAAGAAACCTGAAACTTCGAAGGACGCAGCTGACAAGTTGGTCAGGAACATCCGCCGCAAGACCCGGCAAACGTATTCAGGGGAGGAGAAGATCCGCATCGTCCTGGCCGGGTTGCGCGGTGAGGAAAGCATCTCGGTGCTGTGCCGTCGCGAGGGCATTGCCGAGAGCTTGTATTACAGCTGGTCGAAGGAATTTCTCGAGCCTGGCAAGCGGCGGCTGTCAGGCGACACTGCGCGTCAGGCAACCTCGCCAGAGGTGAAGGATCTGCGTTCAGAGGCTTTGGCGTTGAAGGAATGCGTGGCCGATCTCACCCTGGAAAACCGCTTGCTCAAAAAAAGTATGACAGGGGCTGGGGAGGCCCAGGAATGAGGTATCCCGCATCAGAGAAGCTGGAGATCATTCGCACGGTCGAAGGGTCGCATCTGCCCACCAAGAAGACTCTGGATATGCTGGGCATTGCGCGCACCACGTTCTACCGGTGGTATGACCGCTACCTCGAGGGTGGGTTTGATGCGTTGGCGGACCAATCGCCACGGCCCGGGTCTGTCTGGAACCGCATTCCGCAAGACCGGCGCGATGATCTGATAGAGTTTGCGCTGGAGCATGAGGCGCTGACCACGCGGGAGCTCGCCGCAAAATACACCGATGAGAAGCGGTATTTTATATCTGAATCATCGGCTTACCGCATATTGAAGGCGGCTGACCTGATCACGGCACCCGACTATGTGGTGATCAAAGCGGCAGAAGAGTTCACCGACAAGACGACGGCTATCAACGAGATGTGGCAGACCGACTTCACCTACTTCAAGATCATTGGATGGGGTTGGTATTACCTAAGCACGATCCTGGATGACTACAGCCGTTACATAATCGCTGACCTGCCCCCCGGTCGCCCCCTTTCATAACGAGAGTCTGGCTTGTTGATAGTCGTCGGTTTCGGGCTGGGCAAGCGCGCCGGGTGCGTTGCCGGCAGATTTCTCAAGCGCCCGGCGCGCTTCGGCCGGGGTTTTGTTCCCCAGCGAGGAATGCGGTCTAACGTTGTTGTAGTCGTAACGCCACAGCGACAGCTTTTGGCGGGCATCGGTGAGGCTGTCGAATATCTCTTCGTTCAGGCATTCGTCGCGCAGGCTGCCGATGAAGCTTTCGATCAGCCCGTTCTGCTGCGGTTTGCCGGGGTCGATGTAGTGCCAAACAATGCCCGTATCGCCCACCCATTTGAGGATAACGGTGCTGGTGAACTCGGTGCCATTATCGCTGACAATACAGTCAGGTTTGCCGTAAATCCGGATCATCGCGGTCAGCTCCCGCGCCACCCGCGCACCAGAAAGGCTGGTATCGGCGATCAGCCCCAGATTTTCGCGTGTGCAATCATCGTTGACCGCCAGAATGCGGAACTTGCGGGATGCACCGAAGGTGTCAGAGACAAAATCCAGTGACCAGCGCATGTTTGGGCGGTTCGGGATTGGCATCGGAGCCCTTGTTCCGCGTGCGCGTTTTCTGCCGTGCCGCCGCCGCACAGACAGGCCTTCCTCCTTGTAAAGCCGATACAATTTCTTCTCATTCATCGTGAACCCCTCCCGCTCAAGCATGATCCCGATCCGCCGATAGTCAAACCGGCGGCGGGCGCCCGCGATCTCCTGCATCTTCTTGGGGATATCCGCATGATCAGGCGGCCTCTCGCGCCGCACGGTCTTTGGATCGACACCAACGAGGTCGCAGACCCGGCGCTGCGAGATTTTGTGGTCCCGCAGCGCCCTGATCACCGCTTCCCGCCGCTGAGCTGGTGTCGTCAGCGTTCGGCCCGCTCGCTCGAACCGATGGCGCTCGGGGCCTCACCCCACAACAGGTCTTTCAGCACGACATTGTCCAGCATCGTATCCGCGACCAGCCGCTTGAGCTTCGCCCTCGCCATTGGGCTCGAACCAATGGCACCTCAATGGCTCGATCTTCCTCAAGCTGCTTAAGGCGTCGGGCATCCGACACGTCCATCCCGCCATATTTGGCCTTCAGCTTGTAAAAACTCGC
>JANOMH010000728.1:0-2454 GCA_031420215.1 Rhodobacterales bacterium
CGCGGCGCGGGTGGGGGCAGAGGCGGCGTTGAAGCCGATGTATGACCCGAAGGGGGAGCGGGTGCGGGGGTGAGGTGGGTTCAATTGCGTCTTGCGCCGTGATTGGCGTTGTGCGTGTATCTTGGCGGAAGCGTTTCTTAAGAAATGTGCGACATAAGACTTCATCCCGCAGCCCCACTATCAAGCACACAAGCGATTTCATCAAAGGCAAAATGTCAAACGTGAAAACCCGGAAGATACTGAAGCAGGCAACCCTGCCACTTGAAGAATCCATGTTATATGAGGGTGACGCCCTCACCGTATTGCAGCGCCTTCCATCAGATAGTGTTCAATGCGCCGTCACGTCGCCCCCCTACTGGGGGCTGCGCGACTATAACAACCCTGACCAGATCGGGCTGGAAGATTCGCTGCCCCAGTTCATCAGCCGTCTGCGGACTGTGTTTGCCGAATTGCGGCGGGTGCTTCGGCCAGATGGGGTTTTCTGGCTCAACATCGGGGATGGTTACACCAGCGGCAATCGTGGTTGGCGCGCACCCGACAAGAAAAACCCTGCCCGGGCAATGGATGTCCGTCCGGGCACGCCTGATGGCCTCAAGTCGAAAGATTTACTCGGGATCCCGTGGCGGCTGGCGTTTGCCCTGCAAGATGACGGATGGTATCTGCGGGCGGATGTCGTGTGGAACAAACCAAACGCCATGCCCGAAAGCGTCAAGGACAGGCCAACTCGGGCACATGAGTATATGTTCATGCTGACCAAGGGCGAAAAATATTATTATGATCGCACGGCGGTTCTAGAGGCCAACGGCCGAAATTGCCGGTCTGTCTGGAACATCCATACACAAGGATTCGCTGGGGCGCATTTTGCGACATTCCCGCCGAAATTGATTGAGCCGTGCATAAGGTCGTCAACACGTCCAGGCGATTTTGTATTGGACCCCTTCTTTGGGTCGGGCACTGTTGGCCTTGTGGCACAGGGCCTTGACCGCAGATACGTGGGAATTGAACTCAATCCTGAATACGTGTCGCTCGCCGCACACCGAAATGGGCTGGAAGAGCCGAACGTCATCAGAGCTGCCGCGTGACAATCAAGATCCCTTTGCCAGATGGCCAAATTTACTTCGCCGCAGCACTTGCCGATATCCGCGAACTTTACCTTCAGGAAGCGCTCTCGGCCACTGTCAAAGGCCTTCTGATACCCGACATCGACAAAGAGCTTGCGGCATATGTGCCTGCGCACAGCCTGAGCACCCTCGCGGTGCATGGCCTGCGGGGGGAAATGGTGTTCCCTGTGCCGGTCGTTTTGCAAGCGAACCCGCGGCTCTTGGGCTACTATCGGCTGCTGTATGGCTATAGTCAGAAGGAATTTTACAACACCGCAAGCGGCCTTGGCAGGTTCAAGGGCATGGAAGAGCGGGGCATAATCAGAAAGGAAGTCGCAGCCGAGGTCGGGGCATTGGCAACTGCCCTCTGCGAGGCTGGTGCTGTGCTGGTGGCAGGCATTGGCGCCGCGAAAATCAGCGCGGCCTTTCTCAATGACCTGACATTGCTGACCCTCGGGCCGCAACTGCGCGGCGGGGCGAACGTCAGAAAGGGTGCCGCAGGAATTCGAACGGTGTTTAACGCGATAAATGAGATTGTGGCTAATGCTGTCACCGCCACAACAGAAACGCGGATGGCGATTAAGAACGCAACCGGACGAACGGTTCTTATCGAATTCGCCCCAGACCCAGACATCATCATCCGTGAAGAAATGCGAGCCGGTGTTTACCGTGAAATAATCGCAATCGAGGTCAAGGCCGGGTCGGATTTTTCCAATATTCACAACCGGATTGGTGAAGCGGAAAAAAGTCACCAGAAGGCGAAAGGCAATGGCTATACCGAATGCTGGACGGTGGTGAACGTGGACAAGATCGACTTGGCGATGGCGCGGCGCGAAAGCCCGAGCACCAACAGATTTTACAGGATTTCTGATCTCGTGGCCGCAAAGGGCGATTGCTATCAGGACTTCCGAGACCGGGTCATTTCCTTGACAGGGATCCTGTCGTAGGAGACCGCATGGACCTGAACTACACCCCACCCCAAGGCCCGCTGGTCCTGTTGCATCAGGATCACGAGGTCGTGCTTTTGGACAAACCCGCCGGGCTGTTGTCGGTGCCGGGTAAGGGCGAGGGATTGGCCGATTGCCTGCTAGCCCGGCTGCAGGCGGTGTTTCCCGATGCCCTGCTGGTACACCGGCTGGACCGGGATACGTCGGGCGTGATGATCTTTGCGCTGACCCCACATGCGCAGCGCCATCTGGGGCTGCAATTCGAGCACCGGCAGACCAAAAAGACCTACGTGGCGCGGGTCTGGGGCGAGATGGCGCAGCGCGAGGGCACCGTCGATCTGCCCCTGATCGTCGATTGGCCGAACCGGCCGCGGCAGATGGTGGATATGGTCAATGGTCGGGCGGCG
>JANOMH010000729.1:0-2775 GCA_031420215.1 Rhodobacterales bacterium
GGCGGCAGCAGCCTACCGGTCAGCCTCCGTCATCGAATGCGACCGGGAGGGGCGCATGCACGACTACACCGCCAAGCGCGGGGTAGAGGCCTGCTTCATTCTCGCCCCCGATGATGCGCCGTCCTGGGCGCAGGACCGGGCCGCGCTCTGGAATGCCGCCGAGGCGCGAGAGACCCGCTCCAATTCGGTGACCGCACGCGAATGGGAGTTGGCTCTGCCTTCCGAGATATCGGACGCCGCGCGGATCGAGATCACGCGGGCCTTCGCTGCGCAGCTGGTCGAGCGCTACGGGGTGGCGGCAGATGTGGCGATCCATGCGCCGCACCGCGAGGGCGATCAGCGCAACCATCACGCCCACATCCTGACCACCACCCGCGTTTTGTCCGCCGAGGGGCTAACGGACAAAACCCGCATTCTCGATGCGGCCAGCACCGGCGGGCCGGAGATCGAGGCCATGCGCGGAGTTTGGGCCGAGTTGCAAAACCATGCCCTTGAGCTGGCAGGGCAGGTTGAGCGCGTCGATCATCGGTCTTTGGAGGTGCAGCGCGAGGTTGCGCTGTCCCTGGGCGACAACATGCGCGCCGAAGAGCTGGACCGCGAGCCGGAGCTGAAGCTTGGCCCCGCTGCCAATGCCATCGAGCGCCGCGAACAGTTTGCCGCCGAGGCCGAGGGGCGCGATTATGAACCGCTGACCCTGCGAGGCGCGCGGGTGCATGCGGTTCGCCAAGCTAAGGAGGTGTTTGCGGAAATGCGCGAGCGGTTGGAACTGGCGCGGGATGCCTGGGCCGAGGCGCGGGAGGAAGGCCACGGCCATGTCAGCGCCGGGTTGGCGGCATTGCGCGCCGTTGCAGGGCGGCAAGCGAAGGAGCTGGACCCCGACGAGATCAAGCAGCGCCTGGCGCGGATTGCCGGGCGTGATCTGGGGGCAGATGGCACCGGCCATGAAGCCGGAGCGGACGCGATCCGCCACAGGCTCAAGCAGGTGCTTGGCCAGGACAAGCCCGATCCGCGCCAGGAGCAGCAGCGAAAGTTGGAAGAAGAGCGCGAAAAACAGCGTCAGCTTGAGCTGGAAAGACAGCGCGAACGCGACAGGGATCTCGGTTGGGAACTGTAACGGCCCAATCTGGCGATGCAAACTGGGTACTTAAGGGCGTATTTCGGGCCAAAATTTCTGGGGGGTATGGACGTTTGGGTCCAGAGGTTAATCCCTACTATGTTCTGTCCTTCGACGCTGTATCCTGTATCCGAATTGCATTCTTCTTTAGTGGACGCGCCAGACCATTTCCCCCATGGACTTGAATGTCCAGTACAGTGGACACATATGACCACTGGCTTTAGGCGCAAAGCCCTTCACATCAAAGAGTTTACGCCTCATTTCCCTATCATACGCAACTCGAAGTGAGGTTGAAATGACAAAAGAAGAGAACGGAAGCGATGTTGCGAACATCGTTCCCCTGAAGCCTAAGCAGGCTCCAGAGGAATCCCAGAAGGTCCTGAACCAGAAGTGGGGTCAGGATACCATGGATGCTAACTACGCGGTCATCCCGAGTGCTTTGCTGCGGGGACAGGCCCGGCTTGGTATTAACGCTATCGAACTAGCCCTTCTGGTTCATCTGATTGACCACTGGTGGAAGCCTGGGGAGATGCCGTGGCCATCGAAGAAGACTTTGGCAGAGCGGCTGCGAGTGGGTGAAAAGACTATCCAGCGAGCAATGGCCCATCTTGAAGAAGAAGGTCTGATCAGCCGGAATGCACGGTTCAACAAGACGGGTGCTCGTACCTCCAACGAGTACGATCTGGCCCCGCTGGTCGAACGTCTTAAGCCGATTGCCAAGGATATGGTGGCGGCAGCGAATGAGGCAAAGGCGCTTAAGAAGAAGGCTGAAAAACCAGGTCTGAAGACCCGGACCCAGAAGAAGGCGGTCTCCAGATGAAGAAGATCGTGACCAACGAAGCCTTCTATCGATGGGTAATGCTGCTGCTTGCCGTCGCATCGCTGATCGTCGGCATCATGCAGGTCGCCTGATGTGCAGTGAACTGATATATCCAAGGCCCTGGATGGTTCCACGGGCCTTGTGTCACAAGCGCGTGGATAACCCTAATGGTGCGGTCCGGACGTTTAGATGCCGCAATCGTGCCGTTGAGAGATACCGATAGCAACGCCCCACACACACTTCGATGATGACGTCATCATCGGTCATTTCAATTGATGTTATTATGCCCACCTCCGCTCGATCCGTTTCGACCCAGTCACCATAAGTGAACGGTTTATTTTGTAGCATAGATGCCTCCCACGACATTCACTGCGATTGAATACGAACGCCCACGCAGATCGGTTGGATAGGGTGCATTGCGTCCACGGCGCGCAGCAGGCCGGAGCTGGACCGCTTGCTCGATCAGCTGCGCCAGGGCGATGTGATCACCGTCACCAAGTACGACCGCCTCGCCCGTTCCCTGCGTGATCTTCTCGACATCGTGGACACGATTCAGGCGCAGGGCGCGGGCTTCCGGTCGCTGGCCGAGGACATCGACACCACCACGCCAGCCGGTCGGCTGGTGTTCCATGTGTTCGCATCCATAGCCCAGTTCGAGAGGGAGCGGATTTCTGAGAGGACGAAGGAAGGCCTGGAAGCGGCCCGCAAGCGTGGCCGGGTGGGGGGCAGGCCCCCTGTCCTATCCGCCGCGCAAAAGGTCGAAGTGCGACGGATGCGTGATGATGAGCTGCGGCCACTGCCCGAGATCGCGCAGCTGTTCCGGGTCAGCGTGAAAACCGTG
>JANOMH010000730.1:0-1967 GCA_031420215.1 Rhodobacterales bacterium
ACGATTTTGAATGCAAACTGCATGCCGCGCGGGCGCAGGGCGAACTGACCCCCGACGACATCAACCTGCTGTGGATGTCGGTGCAGGCGCAATCCCTCGGCGATGCCTTCGACTTTGTCGAAGGCTACGAGACCTTCTGGGCCTATATCCCCCACTTCGTCCATTCGCCGTTCTACGTCTACGCCTATGCGTTCGGCGACGGTCTGGTGAACGCGCTCTATGCGGTTTACGAGGAAGGCGACGCTGATTTCAAAGACAAATACTTCGCCATGCTGTCGGCCGGTGGCTCCAAACACCACAAGGCGCTGCTCGCCCCGTTCGGGCTTGATGCATCTGACCCGAAATTCTGGGACAAAGGCCTGAGCATGATCGAAGGCATGATCGACGAGCTGGAGGCGATGGAGGCGTAAGTGCCGGCGGTGGATGGGCAGTCTGCCCATCCTACGAAGGATGGGCAATTTGGCCATCTGTGTCGGGCAGTCTGCCCATCCAAGTTGTCAAAACGCCGCCACCCCGTCGAAATGCGCTGGCAGGTCAATCAGCGGCACCTTGACAATATCCTTGTCCAGATCAGCGGTCAGATGCGGCACAATCTCTTTCGGTAACCCCTTGCGCAACAGATGCAACATCTTGTCCGGCGCACTGATGATGACACGACTATAGCCGCCCTGCGACCATTCGGCATGCAATCTGGCAATCGCATGTTTGGCCATCCGGCCACGCTCTTTTTCATGCTTGGTCAGGCGCGGCTCGGCATTATGGGTGGTCTGGCCATGGCCAGCGGTGCGGACCGGCTCATCCGCAAACTCAAAATCCACATCTGGCAGGTCAGCGCGGCCCAGATGCAGAATCTCGATCAGGCCTTTGCCGACGCCTTCGTTGCGTAACAGCCTGATGTCATGATCTGCGGCTAACAGGACCAGGGTAAATGCAGCATGCATAGCGACCTCCGTTTGAGTAGTTCTGTTGTCAGTATAACCCTACTCGAGCGTCCTGTATTGATCTGTCTCATCCCACAGGACGCAGAAGGTGATTTCAATCCAACTCGGTCCAGGGAAACGGCTTCACCTCGCTGGCGGCCATCTGATAGCGGATGGCCTTGGCAAACCAGATACCCAGCACGGTGCCAAACTCTGCCAGCCGGTGGTTCGGCTGGCGCTTGTTCAGGACCATGATGACAAACTGAATCACGATGATCACACCCATCACGGAATAGGCGACCGACATCATCAGTGCGATCAGAATCATAAAGACCAGCCGCATCAGCAGGTTATCTTTCTCGACCGGCTCAAACTGCTCGCCAGTCATCCGGCCCATCGCCTTGTCATCATCGCTCAGCGGCATCACGGGCGTCCCCCTGCCGCAAACACCATATCAATCATCCGTTGGGTGCCCCGGCTGAATTCCAGCGGGCAGGGATAAGCCACGCCATTGCGGACGCTGGCACCGAAATTCTCGACCTGATGGACATAGTGGTTCACGCCGGGAAAGCGTTCGGTCCGCACCTGCATCCCACCAGCCTCAATCGTCAGAGTGGCCGCATCCCAGACATTGGCGTTGAACGGGCAAGTGATGCGCAGCACACCCGAGTCGCCCTGAAATACCACCTCTTGGCGTGGCGCAAGCCGCATCGATATGGTGGCGGAGTAGGTAAAGTCCGGGAATTCGGCCACGACTTGATTGAACACATCCACCTGATTTTCATAGCGGATTTTGGCATAGGGCACCGCCACGGGCTCTTGCCCTGATACAAACCTGACCGACCCGAACGCATAGACTCCAATATCGGGCAAGGCCCCGCCGCCAGTTTCGGGGCGGTTACGGATATTGGTTACATCCGATTCGTTATTATAGGAAAACGTCACATCCGCATGGCGCAAGGTGCCAATCGCGCCGCCCTGCACCAGTTCCCGGGCGCGGATGAACTGCGGGTGATGCACGATCATATAGGCCTCGGCGGCCAGCAA
>JANOMH010000731.1:0-4109 GCA_031420215.1 Rhodobacterales bacterium
TCCGCCCAGAAATCACGCCGCTTGCGACCCATTGGCAGCGCGTCGGCGGCATGCCGGAACGCCTTGCCAAGCCGGGCGAGCAGTCCCAGTTGCACCGGCAGGCGTGCCTCTAGGTCAGCCTTGATCGCGCGGGCCAGCACCGGGGCCGCCCCTTCGGTGCCAATGGCGATGACCACGGGATCACGGTCGACAATGGCGGGGGTGATAAAGGCGCTGTCGGCCAGATTATCGACGATATTGACCAAAGCACCGTCGGCGCGGGCAAAGCCGGCCACTCGGGCGTCCTCGGCAGCATCGTCATTGGCGGCATAGAACAGCACGGCGCGCAGGGCGTCGCCGGGGCCAGACACGCGGCGGATCAGATTGATCTGGCCCGCAGCTGCCAACCGTTCCACATCGGCACCCGGGGTTGGGGCGAAAACGGTCAAATGCGCCTCGGTCTTGAGCAATAACCGCAGTTTGGCCAAGGCGGTTTCCCCGCCGCCGGAAACGACGATCCTGCGGCCTGCGACGGCCAGAAAAATGGGAAAGTGCTGCATCTGCGCCCTGCTGGATGAAATCCTTACTCTATATAGAACATTTTCCCGGTATTTGGCTATTGCCTGGCGAAGATAAGGACGTATGTTCGTATTGTGACCCGAAAGCGCCGGAATGTTTGCAATGGGAGGGGAACCAGGGATGTCGTTTCGCGCCGATGAGATGGACCGGAAAATCCTTATCGAACTGCAACGCGATGCGGACCGGTCTTTGGACGATATTGCCAAAGCTGTAGGGTCATCCAAGACCCCGGTCTGGAACCGTATTCGCAAAATGAAAGAGGCCGGGGTGATCAAACAGCAGACCGTCCTGCTGGATGCCGAGGCTTTGGGGTTCGAGGCCACTTTCTTTGTGCTGATCAGGACGTCGGAACACGAGGTCGAATGGCAGGCCAAGTTCCTGCGCGCCTTGCAAGCAAGGCCAGAGGTGCAAGAGGCGCATCGGCTGGCGGGTGATATTGATTACATACTGAAAGTTCGGGTGCGCAATGCCCGCGCCTATGACGTGTTCTATCAGGCGCTGATTGCCGAGGTCCGGGTGCATAATGTGACGGCCCTGCTGAGCATGGAAGAAATCAAATCGACAGTGGCGCTGCCCCTGTAGGACGGGCAATTTGCCCATCTTTGCCCATCTTTGCCGGGGGTGATGGGCAGATTGCCCATCCTACAGGTCAACCGCTCCAGTCCATGGAAATGATAGACATCGCCATAGCGTGGTGTTTCGGCCAGCCTGAGCGTTGGGCAGCGCTCAAACAGCACTTTTAACCCGATCAGCAGTTCAAGCCGGGCCAGAGGGGCACCGACGCAGAAGTGGATGCCGCCACCGAAACTGGTGTTGGCGGGGCCGTTGCGGGTGTGGTCGAACCGGGCCGGGTCGGGGTAGGCATCCGGGTCGCGGTTGGCGGCCCCCAGCAGGCAGCCGACCTGATCACCGCGTTTGAAATCATGGCCGAACAGGGTGATGTCTTCGTTCACCCAACGGGTAAACATATGCAGCGGCGGGTCGTGGCGCAGGACTTCTTCTACGCTGCCTTCGGTTATGACGCGAATGCCGGTTTCCAGTAAGGTCTTGATCCCATTTCCCAATGTATGCACCGTCGCCTCGTGCCCGGCATTCAGCAAAAGGATGCAGGTGGTGATCAATTCATCCGTGCTCAGCTTTGCCCCGGCCTCTTCGGCGGCGATCAGTTCGCTGATCAGGTCATCGGCGGGCACAAGGCGCTTGCGGGCAATGTAATCGGTCAGAAAGGCGGCAAACGCTGCGGTGGCCTGCAGGGCCGCATCCTCGATCACGCGGGTGCGGCGGGCTTGATACATTGCTACCATCGCATTGGACCAGACCAGCAGATCAGGCGCGCGGTCCTCTGGCACGCCGAGCAGCCGGGCGATAATGATCACCGGAATGGGCCTTGCATAGGCTTCCAGCAAGTCAAACGGCTCTGCTGGAAACCGGTCGATCAGGTCGTTGCACAGCACCTCGATTTCAGGGCCAAAGGCCGCAATCCGGCGTGATGTGAAGGCGCGCAAGACCAGCCCGCGCAGCCTCGTGTGGCGGGGCGGTTCGAGTTCCAGCATGGAATGGGCTTCGACAGCATAAAATGGCGCCAGATGTGGGGCGAAGGGCTGCGGCACCGGGGCCTCGCGCCCCAGCCGCCGGTCGCGCAGGATGGCGGTCACGGCCCGGTGCGACACAGCGCAGGGCATATTGTAGTCGGTCCACCAGAGCAGGTCACCTGCCGTCCGGGCGCTGTGATAAAACGGATAGGGGTTCTGGACGAAATCCGGATCGGTCGGCGACTGGCTGAAACGTTGCATTATGCCGCCGAAAGTGCCGCGATGATCGGGCTGAAATCGGCGGATTTCAAGCTGGCCCCACCGACCAAGGCGCCATCGACATCGGGCACGCCAAAGATTTCAGCGGCGTTGGAGGGTTTGACGGAGCCACCATAAAGGATGCGGAAATTTGCGCCCTCGGCCCCGAACCGGGCGTTCAGGGCGGCGCGGATGCTGGCGTGAACTTCGGCGATTTGTTCCAGGGTGGGAACCAGTCCGGTGCCGATGGCCCAGACCGGTTCATAGGCGATGACGGTGTTGGCCCCGGTAGCGCTGTCGGGGGTGGACCCGGCCAGTTGGGTGCCGACGACGGTCAGGGTGGCCCCGGTTTCGCGTTGGGACAGGGTTTCGCCGATGCAAATCACCGCAATCAGCCCGGCGGTCTGGGCGGCCAGCGATTTGGCCTGCACCAGTGCATCGGTTTCGGCGTGATCGGCCCGGCGTTCGGAATGGCCCAGAATGACGTGGGTTGCTCCGGTCCCGGCCAGCATAGCGGCCGAGATGTCACCGGTATGGGCGCCTTTGGGGTTTTGGTGGCAATCCTGCCCGCCCAAGGCCAGGGGATGATCCTTTTTCGCCCAGTTCATCTGTGCCAGCAACGTCGCAGGCGGGCAGAGCAGCAGATCAACGGTTGGAGTCGGGTTGGCGGCCAACAAAGCCGCAACCTCGGACAGATCGGCGGCGGATCCGTTCATCTTCCAATTTCCGGCGGCTAGTTTACGGCGCATCAGCTTACTCCCTGTGATACGGGGAGGCATAGCAAGGGGCGCGGCGGCGCGAAAGGGTTAGTGGTTGCGCAGATCGGGTGCGACAAGCTTTTCGTCAAACTTGATGGATTCGCCGCAACCACAGGCGTCGACCACATTGGGATTGCGGAATTTGAAGGATGATTCGAGCAGGCTGACTTCGTAGTCAATTTCAGTCCCGAACAGGAACATCTGCGCCATCGGTGCGATCATCACCCGCGCCCCATCGCTTTCGACCACTTCGTCCAGCGGATTGACCGCCGTGACATAGTCCATCGTGTATTCCATGCCCGCACAGCCGCCCTTCTTGACGCCAATGCGCAGGCCCTGATGCCCATCTTTGGCCATCAGCCGCGCGATTTGGGCGGCGGCGGCGGGGGTGATGCTGACAGCTTGTTTGCCGGGAATGCCGAACATTGGGGGTGACTCCTGTTGTAGTTTCAACTTAGGGCAGGACGGGCAGGATTCCAAGGAGGGGCAGCGCATTCGCCAGCGCAAGTGTGGCGTAAGCCGCAACCATCGCCCAGCCGAACGATGCAAGCGTGCCGATGATGACGTATTCGCTGGCTTTCTGGTCTTTGGCCGTCGTTTCGAATCGCAGGATGGATTTGGCGGCAATGAGAAACCCGATTCCGGCGGGCTGGCCCGCCATTACGAGGACGAAGATCATGCCCCTTTCCAAAAGACCGATGATTCGTCCTCCGTCGGACAGTCCGGGCGGAAGGTCCGCTTCAGTGAACCGCTGCATCAGGAATCCGACGGCGAACCCGCCCGCGCGGGTGGTGATAATCGCGCCCGCGACCAAGGCGGCGACACTGGGCCACCATATCTGGCTGGCCCAAAGGCCGGTCGCGGCAAGGTCAGGCCAGAACGCGGCGAGACCTGTGATGGTGGCGATATGTGCCGCCTGATCCCCCAGAAACGTGGCAAGGCTGCGGGGCAGGAGGTGGACCTTGATCCCGTCGATGAGGAGGTGGGCGCCAGCAAGCCCGAT
>JANOMH010000732.1:0-2628 GCA_031420215.1 Rhodobacterales bacterium
CAACGCACCCCACCTGCGACGGCTTTGGCCTATTTCAACGCGATTCCAAAAAGCTGGCGGATGTCCGTGGGCGATGCATATCCCGCGCCGATTGTCGGCATGGCCGAAGGGCGGCAAAGGGCGCTGAACGCCTATGCCGCCCGGGGTCTGTGAACTGACATTCACCGCGACCGTCCTGCACTTTGAAACTATTTCAGCGCAAATTCCGTGACTTCCGGGCCGGTCGGATTAAGATCAACGCCACGCACCGGCCTGCAAAAGCGCGGCTGAAAAGACCAATTAACCTCTGGGAGTGGTGATGATTTTGACGACGACACAGGGGCAGGCAGGTCTGCCGCGGTATTTTGTGCCGGTCTTTGACATGATTTCACGGATGCCGCGCGGCCGGCTGGATCTGGTGTTGCCCGATGGCCGCCGGTTCCGGGCCGAAGGCAAAGCCGCCGGTTACGTCGCCGAATTGCAGATCCATAATGCCGACCTGTTCGCCCGCCTGATCCGCGAGGGCGATCTGGGATTCTGCGAGGCCTATATGGATGGCTGGTGGTCCACCCCCGATTTGATGGCGTTCATGGATTTGGTTCATGATGAAGCCGACGAGATGTATGACGGTTTTCCGGGGCAAAAACTGGTCCGCGCTTATGAAAAGCTGCGGTTCTGGTGGCAGAGCAATTCCAAACGCCAGGCCCGCAAGAACATCAGTTATCACTATGATCTGGGCAATGAGTTTTACGGGCTGTGGCTGGACCAGACGATGACCTATTCCTCGGCCAAGTTTGACACCGGTCAGGAGGGGTTGGAGGCGGCGCAGGTGCTGAAATATGCCAGTATGGTCGATCAGATGGGCGCTTTGCCCGGCGATCACGTGCTGGAAATTGGCTGCGGTTGGGGTGGATTTGCCGAATATGCAGCGCGCGAACGGGGCCTGCGGGTGACTGGCCTGACCATTTCGCAGGAACAGTATGACTATGCCGTGGCCCGGATTGCCAAGGCCGGCCTGTCGGACCGGGTAATCATCAAGATGCAGGATTACCGCGACGAGCGCGGGGTCTATGACGGTGTAGCCTCGATTGAGATGTTCGAGGCGGTGGGCGAAAGATACTGGCCGGTGTATTTCAACACGCTCCGCGACCGGCTGAAACCGGGCAAGAACGCGACCTTGCAGATCATCACTGTCCAACACAAACGCTGGGAGGTTTACCGCCGTGGTGTTGACTTCATTCAGAAATACATCTTTCCGGGGGGGATGCTGCCCAGCCCTGTGGTGTTAAGGCAAGAGATTGAGCGCGCCGGGCTCAGCGTCGCCCGGTCGATCGAATTTGGCGAAAGTTACAGCCAGACCCTGCGTCGCTGGCATGAGGTGTTCAATGCCAGATGGGACAAGGTCGCGCATCTGGGCTTTGACGACCGGTTTCGGCGGATGTGGAACTTTTATCTCACCTCTTGCGCGGGCACGTTTCATAGCGGAAACTGCGATGTGACACAGATCACGGTGACACGGGCCAAATAAAAGAGCCTATGCACCTTTGAGGGGAGCATTGTGATGCCTACAGCCGCGAAACTGATAGCCTTTGTGCTGTTTGGCGCTTTGGCCTGGTATGCGTCGCAACTGGTCATGGGGTTCATGGAAGAGGGCGCGCAGCCGCCGTATTATGCCGAGATCAATGCGGTGATCGGGGCGGCGATGGGCTGGTTGGTGGCTGGCAGCCGGGCGCGGGGGCCGTGGATGGCCGCAGTCAGCTATGGGCTGACTGCCGTGTTGGCCACGATCTTTTGGTGGCTGTTCCTGCATTCGTTTTACGACATGATCATTGCCGCGATGCGTGGGCATTACGGGTCTGACCCGACCATGGCGGTGGTCGATGTGTTCCGCCTGATGATGGATCATGCGCTGCTGATGGCGCATTCGACTGTGGTCACCACCTTTATCGTCGGCGCGGTCCTGTGCGGTTTGGCAACCGAGTGGATCGGACGGCGGTTCAACTAGTGGATTTGTTTTTATACGGCACATTGCTGCATGATCCGCTGTTTGATCTGGTCGCGGGGCCGGGCGACGGGGCGAGGAAAATAGCCGCTGTACTGCCCGACCATTTGGTGGAGCGGATGGCGGGATCAACTTTGCCGTTTCTTGCGAACCGCGTTGGACAAGCATGTTCGGGCATCATTTATCCCCGCCTGACTGCCGCCCAACAGCGTCGCATTCACAATTACGAGGCCGCTTTCGGCTATGAACTGCGCGATGTCATGGTCATAGTGGGCGGCGGCGTAGTGTCCCCCGCGCAGGCGTGGTTTCCGCCCCAGACAGAAGAATCGGCGGGTGAGCCGTGGTCCATTGCCGCCTGGCGCGCGACCGATGCCGAAGTGACCTGTCTGGCCGCTGCAGAATTGCTGGCCCACGAGCCGCCTCTGACCCCACTGGACCTGTTCCGCCAATGGCCAATGTTCCGCTCCCGCGCCTTTGCGGTGCAGCGGGGCAGGGCGGCTGTCGCCCCGGCGGTGCTAAGGTATCGCCCGCATTCAGGGGATAGTCGGCTGGATAATGCCGCCCCGCTGGCGGGTGGATTTTTCAAGCTGGCCACGCTGGATGTGACCCACCGCCGGTTTGACGGGGCAATGCAGGGGCCCTTGCGC
>JANOMH010000733.1:0-2068 GCA_031420215.1 Rhodobacterales bacterium
TATGTCCAGCTTTTGGGGCAGGGGGTGGCCTGCATCGACATAGGGTTCCCGATGCGGCATTCACATTCCGCATTGGAAAGCTGCGATATCGGCGATCTTGCGGGCCTGACCGGGTTGATACTGGCCGCTTTGCCCCGGATCGGGTCGGACTTTGATTTGGGGCGCGGATAGGTGGAATATACCCTTGGCATCGACATCGGCACTTTTGAATCCAAGGGGGTTCTGGTCGCCAAGGGCGGTCGGATCGTGGCGCAGGCGAGCCACGCCCATCAGATGATCGTGCCCCGGCCCGGCTGGGCCGAACATCGGGCCGAACAGGACTGGTGGGGCGATTTCGTGTTCATCACCAAGGCGTTGCTATCCGACAGCGGCGTGCGGCCTGCCAATATCCGGGCAGTGGCCTGTTCGGCCATTGGGCCCTGCATGTTGCCAGTGGATGCCGCGGGCAAGCCCCTGATGAACGGGGTCCTGTATGGCGTCGACACCCGGGCGCAGGCGGAAATTGAGCTGTTGAATGACCAGATCGGCCCTGACCTGATCCTGGGCCGCTGTGGCAATGCGCTGACCTCGCAATCGGTGGGGCCGAAAATTCTGTGGCTGCGGCGCAATCATCCGGACCTATGGGCGCGCACCGCCAAAGTGATGACCGCGACCAGCTATCTGACCCTCCGGCTGACGGGGGAAACCGTCATAGACCACTATACCGCCGCCGGATTCACTCCGCTCTATGACATTGCGACCCAAGACTGGTGTTTTGATCTGGGCGTTATCTGCGGGCCCGATTTGTTGCCGCGTTTGATGTGGTCCGGCGAGATTGCCGGGCATGTTACCCCCGCCGCCGCGGCCGAGACCGGGCTTGCCCCCGGCACTCCGGTGACCTGCGGCACGATTGATGCGGCAGCCGAAGCGGTGAGTGTGGGCGTCCATGCCCCCGGTGATATGATGATGATGTATGGATCGACCATCTTCATCATCCAGTTGACGCCCGAACGGCTGACCGATGCCCGGCTTTGGCAGGCCCCATGGCTGTTCCCCGGCCAACATGCGTCAATGGCCGGGCTGGCCACATCAGGCACCCTGACCCATTGGTTCCGCGATCAGTTCGCCCATGAACTGCCCAAGGCCGACGCTTTTGGAGCCCTGACAGAAGAGGCCGTGGCCAGCCCGCCGGGCGCCAAGGGGCTGATCTGCCTGCCCTATTTCTCGGGTGAGCGAACCCCGCTGCATGACCCTCAGGCCAAGGGCGCGTTCTTTGGGCTGAACCTGACCCATACCCGCGGCGATATGTACCGCGCCGTGCTGGAAGGGATTGCCAGCGCCACAAAGGGAGTAACCGAGACCTATGCCAGTGCGGGCAGTCCACCCGTCCGGGTTCTGGCCGTGGGCGGCGGCACCAAGAATGCGCCATGGATACAGGCCACATCCGACCTGACCGGGCTGGACCAGACGGTCTGCGGGATCACGGTCGGCGCGTCTTATGGAGATGCGTTTCTGGCCGCATTGGCGGTCGGGTCCGCAGCACCCGGCGACATGGCCAGCTGGAACCCGCCTGACACAGTGATCACGGCGCAAAAACATGATGCCTATACCCGGCAATATCCGCTGTTCCAGCGGCTTTACAGCCAGACCCGCGACATCATGGCGGAACTGGGCTGATGCGCTATGAGCGGATGCGCCCGGATCAGCTGCGCGATGCGATTGCGCGCGGGCTGCCCTTTGTCTTGCCCATTGGTGTGCAGGAATATCACGGTGAACACCTGCCATTGGGCATGGACCTGTTGGCTGTCACCTGCGCCCTTGACCTGCTTGAACCCGAGATTGTCATTCTGCCGCCCTTTGCTTTCGGCGCGGCCAGCTATGCCGTGGCAGGGGCCGAAACCGGAACGGTGCATGTCGATGCGGGCGCAATCCTGCCGTTCGCGCAAGGACTGTTCGCCGGGCTGTTGCGCGTCGGTCTGCGTAACATCCATGGCGTGATCCATCACCAGACCGAAAACTTCGCCCAAGGCATGCCCACCGATCTGGCATTCCGGCTGGCCGCAAAACAGGCGATATTTGCCCATGTCGA
>JANOMH010000734.1:0-3890 GCA_031420215.1 Rhodobacterales bacterium
GCGCTTGAGGCAAGCAAAAATCGACGCCGCCCTGCGGCGTGCGCGATAGGCCACATGCCACCGATCTGGTCAGTCGGAATTGGCAGCCGCAGTGCCCTACTGCCCCAGCATCCACTTGCCCTCGGGAAAGAAGGCGTGAAACGCAAAGGCGAAGGGGATGTCATGCACCAGATCGCGCCCGGCGGCGTCACGGGCCCGGATGTTGCCAACCTCGGCCCCATCCCCGATGCGTGCGGTGTCCGTGGCCGATGCCTGACCTGCGACCCATGTCAGGGTGACGTCCGCTTCGGTCAACGTGGCCGCGGCGCGCAGGCGGTCGAGCGGCCAGGCCCGGTCGCCCACCCGCACGACCCGGACCAAGGGCGGGATGTCATGGGGCGGCATTTCGCCGTCAAACAGAAACGGCCGGATCGAACTGTCATAGCTGACATAGGGGTTGGCGCCATAGCTGCGCCGCCAGTCCGGCTCGTCCATCACCAGCCCGTCGGGATTGCGGTCGCGGAATGCCGACCAGCTTTCCATCCAGCCGGGCAGTTGCGTCAGGGTCATGCCCATGTGCTGCCCGACAATTCCTTCCCCCAACGCCTGCTGCCACCAGCTTTGGGTCTGGCGGTCGTACATGATCATGTTGGAAAACTGCAGCTTGCCCGAAACGCCAAAACTGTGCGGCACACCGTCGATCCGCGCGTCAAAGATGATGCCCGTGTTGCACAGCGGGCAGAAGGTGACAACGATCGGGACACCGCCGACCTCATCATTCACGATCTCGTGCCACATCAGATAACGGATCGGCCAAGCCCGCGGGGCCTCGCCCGGATGCTCGTAAGTCATGACCGGCTCGCGGTCGTCAAGACGGGTTTCGGCGGCGACCGGGATGAATGATGCGCCATCAAGTGCCGGGATACCGTCCTTGGGCGGCCCGCCCGAGATCACTTCGGCAAAGTCGATCGTTGTGCGGCTGAAATCCGTGTCCGGCCATTCAGCGCGCCATTGATCGGGGTCGGCATTGGAGGTGCCCACCGACAGGGCAAATGCCATTGCAAGTGCTGCTACAGGGCAAAAACGAAACACTGGCTGCCACCCTTTCAATGAAAACGGTATTTCATTGCGGACCCGCGCTGCTGTGCGATCCATGGAAAAAAGGTATCACGTCGCAGAACCGCGCTCAAGACACGGCTGCGTCAACCTTCCGTCAAGGCCGAAAGTGATCGTCCGGCCTGACCGCTCTGCGGCAACCAGAGAGTGCGGGATAGTGTGCACTATGCATGGTGGACACGATGGCGCGGTCGCTGCGCGTCGGACAACGCGGCTTTGGACGGATGAGGAGAAATGGTCGATCTGCTTCTAGACCGCTGCTCCGGGTGTTTCGGTTGCCCAGATGGCGCGGCGCTATGTGTATTTCTGGGCGGATGGCGTCTACTTCACGCCCCGGATGGAGTTTGAGCGTGATGAAATCGATCCGGGGGATCGATTTTAGCGAAAACGATCGCCAATGTATGCTGGTGATTATCGGTGCGGATGAGTTGGGCAACAAGGAGGTTCTGGGTCTGACCTGCGGCTTTCGCGAGAGCACCCAGAGTTGGCGGGAACTGCTGGTAGATCTGAAACGCGGGGGGCTGGAGGCCGCGCCCAAGCTGGCCGTGGGTGACGGGGCAATGGGGTGAGGGCATGACAGCCACTGGTCCGAAGGAATGCCCGAACGGGCGGCGCTGCATGAGGTTTACGGCAAGACCCGGGTGCTGCGCTGCTGGGTGCACAACTGGGGGCATGACTGCCACCGGTCCGAAGGAATGCCCGAAGGCGAACGTGCTGAACGCGATGTCGAAATCGGTGCAGCCGAAAGCCAAGGCGTACCTGAAGGATATCTGGATGGCGGAAACCAAAGCCGAGGCCAATGCCGCCTTCGATTTCTTCATCGAGGCCTACGGCGTGAAATACGCGCCTGCGGTGAAATGCCTGACCAAGGACCGCGCCGATCTGCTGGCGTTCCGTTGGGCTCCGCCCGTTCACGCCTGAAACGGTCCCCCGGACCGTTTCCGAGACGGCGCTCACTCCCGGCCGAGCATTGGAAGCACATCAGGACGACAAACCCTATCGAAAGCACCGATCCCACCGTCCGCCACCGAACCACCAAAACCAAAGGCTGCCTGAGCCGGAATACCGCGTTGGCCATGACCCACCAGCTGATGCTCTCAGCCAAGAAGAAGTGGCGCAAACTCGACGGTCAGAACCGCCTGCCCGAAATCATCCAGGGGGTTGAGTTCCGCGACGGGATCAAGCACGAAATCAAAGCCGCCTGATCACACCGTCACCAACTTTCGGGCATAGCTCGTTTGCCCGCCTCTGCCAGCGTCTGACGCAGGCCGGGATCGGTGGTCACATAAGTGACCTCCATCCCTTCCCATGCCGGGCGCAGGCGCATCAGCTGCACCCAATGCCCCCCGCGGCCGAGGCCACGGCCATGATGCGGGTTTTGCGTGTCATGCCGGGGCTTCGGTTTGGGGGGGATTCTTGCTGGTCGCGTGATTGGCGCGCAAAACCGGTGCCGCCTTTTCCGCATCCCGCGCTGGCAAATCGCCAAGCCGCAGGATGCGGTAGCCCTTGGTGGCCGCATGGCCAATCAGCGCCTCGGTCAGCGCCAGCAGATAGGCCGGGTGTGCGGCCGGGGTTGGGCCACGGCGGGGCAGATCAAAATCATGCATCAACACGACGCCTCCACCCTTTTGATCAATCTCGGCCAGAATATCGGCCATAGGCCGACGGTTCCAGCTGTCTTGCGGATCGATGGTCCAAAAGGCAAAGCCCAGCCCGCTGCCTGCAATCAAGGTGCCAAGCGTGGTTTTGCCAAAGGGGGGGCGGAAGAGCCGGGTTGGCACGCCCAGCCGGGCAAGCGATTGCCGCCCCGCAACCAGATCGCGCATAGCACCCCAGGGCGTGGTTTTCCAGGCGTTGGAATGTTTTTGGGTATGGCTGCCGATTTCATGCCCCTCACCAACCAGGCGGGTCACAAGAGCAGGATGCATCTGGGCAAACCCACCAATCATGAAAGAGGTGGCCTTTGCCCGATGCTGTGCCAGAAGATCGGCCACTGCCGGCGTCATGCCCGCGCTGGGGCCATCATCATAGGTCAAGACAATGGCACGGTGTTGCCTGCAGAGCCGCGCAAGCCGCGCTGTTGCTACCTTGCGATGCAGCACAGCCAGCCCAAACCAAGCCAGCATTGCTCCCAAAAAAAAGACCATGCCCCAAACAAACATCACTCTGAAACCTCAAGCACACAGCCACCGGTCTGGTAGCTTTCAAGCGGCCTGAAGGTCAATGAAATTGACGCCGCGCAAACTGGCCCGCAACAGGGCCTGCCCTGCGCTGTGGGTCCTGCTGAGAGTGGTTTCGGCTTGAAAATCACTACTGTTTCCATTTTGGAAATTGTTCTCGGAAAACATACAGATTGTTTAGGAAAAATAATGGCATTTTTCTTAGTGACCTGCCAATGAGAATTTCCTCCAGTTTGGATTAGAGTCCGACCCAAGAAAGGGGACGGACGATGAAGCGAGCAAGGTTCACGGAAGAGCAGATCATCGGCATTTTGCAGGAGCATGAGGCGGCCTTCGCTGCGCCGCTGCCTTTTTGCTAACTGTCTATGCCAGGGATGGCATGTCGATGTGGCAAGGTCTAACGCCACAACGCGGCACTCAGATTGCAAACCCCAAAGCTTGCCTTAGCATCCAGCCCATCCGCAGAAAGCGCAGTCGCATCAGCGTGGTTGCCGCTGCCACGCGCTCGGCCGGGCTTGCCAGTTTCGGACTGAACACGGTCTTTGGCAGATGTGCCAGTGCAGAGATCGGCATCGCAAGCCCGCGCAAACCCCAGCGCAGCCGGTCGCTCCGCGA
>JANOMH010000735.1:0-2458 GCA_031420215.1 Rhodobacterales bacterium
CCGGCGCGATCTGCCACCACGCTTCCGCGCAACCCCCAAATTCTGTTTAAGTTTGCGGGCCACCCAACACCGCCACCCGTTTGTTTTTGTGGCTAAGCGCCTTTTACCCGGTCAACCTGTAAAATGGCGATACACTCTAATTCCGGGCATGATCGAAAAATCCAACTCTGCCATGCGCGCAATGATCATGAATGAGGTTTCCCTGACCACTGCCAAGGCGCCCTGACCCGGAGTTTCCTACGGCGCATGGGTTCTGCACTATCCCACGGATCTGGCTTTGTGACATTCTCTTGCCACGGCTTTGAGTGTTGCAAGGTTTGATCAGTGGGTGTCGGGAATATCCCAGGAATTGAAACAAATTGATTTCACTGCCGGGTGGTCTCGGAAGATTTGCATTATGGTCTCGTCAGGTTCTTTGCCAGAGGGCAAGCACCCGGAACAAGGGTGCGAAATGCCCGGTCTCTGCCCGCCGATCGCCGCCCAGCCCGACCTTGACCGTCCCCGCACAGTGGCCCGTGTCCTGTCCCTGGCTTGGGGCATCGCCGCGCTTCGGGCTGGCGCAATCAATCATGATCTGGCCAAAGCTCAGCCAACCTGCATTGATCGGATCGTGAACCGGTTGCCGTCTTGCGTGGTTGAACTCGTTCATTCCCGCCTCCTTGCAGTGCTGCATGGTCCTGTGTCTGTCCAGCATGGCCCGGTGGTGACCCGAAGTTGAGTGCAGATAGGGAAGCCATCCACTACACTTTCTGAACTGGAACCTCGGACCGTTCCCCCCTAGGCTGCGGCAAACATCAAGGGAAAACGATGACCCGGAAACCCTATGGCCTGATCTGCCCCATCACCCGCGCCTGCGAGGTTCTGGAGCCGCGCTGGACCATTCCCATTCTGGTCGGCCTTTGGTCTGGTGCCACCAAGTTCAACGACTTGCGCCGCGAAGTTGGCAGCATATCGCCCGCCCTTTTGTCGCGGCGCCTGCGCGAACTGGAGGCGATGGGTTTTGTGGAACGCATCAAGGACCCCGCGACCGGGTCAGTTGACTATCTGCGAACCGAGGCTGCCATCGCGCTGGAACCGGCGCTTGATGCCCTTGCCCGCTGGGCACAATGCAATATCGAGGCGAACTCTGCCATGTGCACGACGACCGTATCAAATCTGATGTGGAACATGCGCAAGCTGTTCGATCCTGACGAATTGCCGCGCCGTCGCCTGGTCATGCAATTTCGCTTTGCCGACAAGGGGCTGGATTTCAACACCTACTGGGCGCTGATCCAACCGGGTGCCGATGTCGAAATCTGCACTTCCATCCCCGGTTTCGACATCGACCTTTATGTCGAGACCAATCGCCTGTCGATGACGGCAATAATCTTGGGCCGGGCCCGGATTTCAAATGAACTGGAGAGCGGAGCCCTGTTTCTCAGCGGCGATCCGGTCCTCACGCGCAGCATGGACCGCTGGCTGAAACTTGGGGAGTATGCGCAGTTCGATGGCATCGCCATGCTGTGCGAACCCGGCAAGGCGCCGACTGGCCCGGATGGCCGCAGGGTGGTTGCGCTGATCTGAGCGACGCTTGGACCGCTTTGTCCAGCACCGGACCAACACTGCGCGGGACGGGCTCTTCAAATTCGAAACAAATTGTTTCCATCTGCGGCAGGTTCTGTCGGACTTGCGTTATGTTCTCGTTAAGTTCTTTGTCGGAATGTGAGCGCACCCAGAACAAAGGTGCCAGATGTCCCACCGCTTCCCGCCTATTGCCCCGCAAGACCCCTCACCGCCCAGGGTGCAGACCCGCGCGATAGCCCTGCCGCAAGCCCCCAGCCTGCCGTGGTTCGAACTGGCTATCGGCGTGGCGTTGCTGATCCTGCTGCGCGGGTTCTGAGCCCTCGAAAACCTTTCCACGCGGTTAACGGAAATCGGCAACCATTTGATAAAACACGACAAAGAAAAGTGTCCAGATCTGGACGCCCTGAATTTCTACCCCGTCACATCATGACCATAGAGCCAGTCAAACCGCCTGAGCGCCAGCTCCGGTGCCAGCCAGCCGCCCAGCCGCAAGCCAGCATGGGCGACCGCCCGCGCTGCCCCGCCCAGATGATAGGCCCTGGCATTGCGTGACGCCGCCTCGACAATCCGCCTGACCCGCCCCTCCCGTGCCACCTGATAGGCCGCCAGCCCCGCCGCCCAGCTTTCATGTGCCGCCAATGACGCCGCCAGCACCCAGGCATCCTCCAGCCCCATGCTGGCACCCTGCGCCAGAAACGGCAGCGTCGGATGCGCCGCATCGCCCAGAATCGCGACCGCCCGCCCATCCTGCCAGACTTTGGCCACCGGATGGCGGAACAGGCCCCACAGATAGACATCCTCCACCGCGTCCAGCCAGCCCTGCACCCGCGGCCCGAACCCTTTGAACGCCAGCCGCAGGTCCATCGGATCATCGCGCAGCGACCAGCTTTCATCG
>JANOMH010000736.1:0-3711 GCA_031420215.1 Rhodobacterales bacterium
GCATTTGCCGGGTCATACAGGAACGTCAGGAACCGCTCGGCCGCTTCGACATTTACCGAGGCCGAGGTGATGAAATAGCCAGAACCAAGGCCGGCCGGGGGCAGCGTCGTGCCGCCTGCCGGGGCGGGCAGGAAGAACGAATTGGTCTGGAACGTCGTGTCCTTGAAGCCGCGGATCATCCAGCTTCCGGTCATTGTCATGCCGGCCATGCCTGATGAAAACAAGATGTTTGCATCGTCATAGGCAACAGCGTTGACCGAAGGGTTCAGGTAACCCGCCGCATCCATATCGACGAACATTGCCTGAATGGCCGCGACGACTTCTGGTGCGTCCCAGGACTCGGAGCCCGCGATCATCGCTTCGAGTTTGTCTTGCGGGATAAAGTTGTTGGCATACAGGCTGAAGTTGTGAAAGGCTGGCCAGCCAGCCGCATTGCCAAAGGCCACCGGAACCACGCCCGCCGCTTTCAGCGCTTCGCTGACGGTCAGAAACTCTTCGTAAGTTGTCGGTGCGGTCAGGCCCAGTTCGGCGAACAGATCGGCGTTATAGTACACGGCGACAAATTCAAGCTGGTTGCCGACGCCATAGACCTTGCCGCCAAAGGTCGAGCGTTCCTTGGTCCAGGGATAGACCGCGTCAAGCGCACCGCTGGCATAAAAATCGTCAAGCGGACGCAGCAGCCCGGCTTCGGCCAGGACACCGGCGAAACCGGGGCCGGTGTCGTAATAGACGATATCAGGGCCGGTGCCAGAGTTCAGCGCCGTCTGGATGATGGCGCGCATGTCATCGACCGATTGCACATCGCGCACCACGTCGATATCGGGGTTCGCAGCCTCAAAGGCGGCGACCATCGCGTCCATGCCTTCGGTGGTTTCGGTGAATGTATCCCACACCCGCAGTTCGGTCTGCGCTGTGGCCCCGCTTGCAACCAAGGCAAGCACGCTTGCCGTAGCAAGCATTGTAAACTTTCTCATCTCTCCTCCGTTCAGTAATTGTTGTGGTTTTCACCGAGGGTCGTTCTGCCGCGACTCGCCACGTGGTAACGTTACCATACCCCGTCGCGAACGCGGGTCAACAGTCTTGCTGCAAAAACGGGCGGAAATGAAAAAGGGGTCAGCCGCGCGGTCTTGCTGTCGATTGACGCAGGACGAGTGTTGCGTCGAGTTGCAGGGCCAGGGCTTCCTGCGGGGTTACCCCTTCAACCGCGTCAATGACCATCCGCGCTGCCGTCTGGCCAAGTTCATAGGCCGGCAGGCGCACGGTGGTCAGTTGCGGGGTCAGGTAATGGCCAAGTGTATCGTCAAAGCCGATGACCGAAATATCGTCAGGCACCCGCAACCCTGCGTCGCCAATGGCCTGAAGAACACCGGCGGCGATAATATCGTTCGTGCATTGGATCGCTGTGGGGCGACGGCCCGCGGCCAGCAGCCGGACGGCAGCATCATATCCGGGCTTGAGAGAGTTTTCAGCATCCTGAAGATAGCGTTGACCGGCCAGGAAGTACTCTGCAGGCGCTGCGCCGATAGCAGCCATTGCGTCGCGATAGGCAGCAACGCGTTCCATTTCCACATAAGCTAGGGTTTCCGCCGCGGGCAGGCCGCCGATATAGGCAATCTCGCGGTGGCCCAGATCAATCAGGTGCTGCATTGCGGCGTAGGCACCTGCGTAGTTGCGGACAGTAATCACTGGTGCCGTCAGGCTTTTCGGGCGTTCGACCTGAACCACCGGAAGCCCTCGCGCAAAGACGAAATCGACATTCTCGGCAGCCACCGCCGTGGTAAAGATCAACGCATCAGCCCGCCAGTTCAGAAACGTGTCAATCCCGCGCCGTTCGGCATCAGCCTCACCCTGCACATTATATGTCAGGGCCGTGTAGCCACGCGACCGGGCTACATCTTCGACCCCGCGCGCAACCATGAGGTAAAACGGGTTCGGGATTGTCGATCGCAACAGATGCCCAATAACAAAACTGCGCCGCTGTTTGAGGCTGCGGGCGACGGAATTGACTTGATAGCCGGTCTGATGCACGGCGGCCAGAACCGCGTCGCGGGTTTCTTCGGACACATAGCCCCGGCTTTGAACAACCCGGGTGACAGTCGTCGTTCCTACGCCTGCAAGGCGTGCAACGTCCCGGATTGTTGGTCGGCCTTTCATGGTTGCTCCCTGTGCGCGTCCTGACACATGCTGTTATGCATCTCGTGACCAAGGCTCAACCCATCTTGGTTCCAGAGCAGAGGGCAAATCGCGGATTGACAGGATCGGCGCGCTACTTATACGTATCAGTAATACGTACAAGGAATCATGTGTGAAGCCGAGACGTGCGACCCAGAATGATGTGGCTCAACTTGCGGGCGTGTCGCAGGCGACGGTTTCCATGGTCCTGAGCGGCGCGCACGCAGAGATTTCGGCGGACACTTTCGAGCGGATTTCAGCGGCTGCCAAACAGTTGGGCTATGTCCCCAACCGCTTTGCCCAGGCGCTCAAAACCAACCGGACCATGACGATTGCCTGCATGGTCCCCGACATTACCAACCCGTTTTATCCGGCCCTGATGCGCGGCATACAGTCGGTGTCAGAGGCGCAGGGCTATGACGTGATCGCCGTCAATACCGATGGTGCGCCCGAGCGTGAACGACATTTTCTGAACTGGTCACTACAGGGCCGTGTCGATGGCGTCATCGGCGTGTTCTGGACGCTGCGCGCGACCGATTTCCGCCCGGTGGTCGAGGGCGGCGTGCCGGTGGTGCGGATCGAATCTGCGCGCAAGGGCGTCGGGGACATCGCGCTGGACAACATCTTTGTCGATAGCCGGGCGGCGTCTTTTGCTATGGTCCGCGCACTGGTGTCCAAGGGGCATAGCCGCATCGCGATGATCGCCGGGCGCGGCGGGCCGCAGGGGGAGCGCGTTGATGGCTATTCTGCTGCCCTAACGGATGCCGGGGGCATCCCTGATGTCGTGCTGGACGACCAGTTCAACGAGGAGGGCGGCTTTCGCGCCGCACAGGTGATTCTGTCACGCGCGGTGCGGCCCACCGCGATCTTTGCCGCCAATGACCTGATGGCCATCGGCGTCATGCAGGCGCTGCGCATCGGTGGCGTCACCATCCCCGGCGATATCGCCGTTGCCGGGTTCGACGATATTTCAGCCGCCCGACTGGTCAGCCCGGCGCTGACCACGGTGGCACAACACCAGCACGAGGTCGGCATCCGGGCCGCAGAAATTCTGATGGACCGGATCAAGGGACGGGTGACAGGCATGGGAACCGCCGTGGAGATGCCTTTCACTCTGATTGAACGGGGATCGACCTGACAAGCGGGCTGATCCGGCATAACAACAGGAGATACGTCAATGAAAAGAAATGCTTGGATATTGTCGGGCACCGCCGCAGCGGCCCTGACCCTGATCGCGCCACTGGCAATGGCACAAGATGCCGCCCCCATCACCTGGTGGTATGAACAAGCCAACCCGACATCGCAGGAGCATCTCAAGAATATTCTGGTTGACCCGTTCAACGCGTCTCATCCCGACCAAAACTTAACCATCGACTACCGAGGCACCGAACTCGACAAGCAATTGCGCGTCGCGATGCTTTCGGGACAGGGGCCTGACATCGTCTATACGCCGGGGCCTGCATATGTGGCCGCGATGGCAGGTGCTGGGCAGCTTTTGCCGCTGGACGATTATGCAACCAGCCTTGGCTGGACCGACCG
>JANOMH010000737.1:0-2242 GCA_031420215.1 Rhodobacterales bacterium
GGGCCGATCTGAACACAAACACGTCTGCGCCCAAGCCGCCGGCAAGGGTATCTGATCCGCCCATGCCTTCCAATCTGTTGGCCCCGGCATTGCCGATAATCCGTTGCGCCACTCCATTGCCGGTCAGATTGATCGCAGCGGTCCCGCTGGCCAAATTCGTCTGCAGCGTTTCGACATAAACCCCAGCGGCAAGCACATAGGAAACAGTCGTGACCACCCGGTCGGCCCCTTGGTTGGCCGCTTCAATGACCACATCGCCAGCGTTTTCGACCAGATAAATGTCATCGCCCGCCTGCCCGGCCATCCGGTCGTTTCCCGCGCCGCCATACAGGAAATCGTTGCCATCGCCGCCCGACAACGAGTCAGTTCCATCGCCGCCCGTCAGTGTATCGTTGCCCGCACCGCCAATCAGAACATCGTTACCGGCCTGTCCCATCAACGTATCATGGCCAATCCCGCCGCTCACGCTGTCGTTGCCGTCATTCCCGAACAGGGAATCATTGCCGCCGCGGCCCTCGATTTTGTCTGCGCTACCTAAGCCCACAATGTATTCGGCGATATCTGTGCCAAGCAGCGTATCAGCGCCAGATGTTCCGGTGATCGTGACATGCGACGTTCCTGTGCCGCCGCCCGGCTGGTCATAGATCGCGGTCAGATCCCGGTCTTCCGAGATATAGATCGGGATACCCTGACTGCGCAGATAGTCGATCTCGGACTGCAGCATGGTGCCGTATTGGGTTTGGCGGGCCTGCGTCAGATATTCGACCACAAACACCTCGACGCCCGCCGCCTCGGCCTTTTGCAGGAACGGGATAGAGCCGTCATACCAGCCGTTTGGAACGGGCTTGAAGCTGGATTCACTGCCGTTGGGGTAGTAGAATCGCAAATCCTCTTTGGCGACGCCGTCGACATGCGCAAGGTAGAGCGGATTATCGATCAGCTCCTCGCCATTCTGGCCGATGATCACGAAATCACGGGTGTCGCCCATCTGCAAAAGCTTCTGCGTGGCATGGGCGTCAATCGCTGCGACAAACTTTGCCATCTCTTGCGGGTAGTTCATGCCGGTCCCGGGGTCGACCGCATCCCAGTATTGAAAACCGTCGATGATATCGAGGTAGAGCCCGTTAAACCCGGCTGCAATGATCTTGTCGAGATAGTCGAATATGATTTTTTGCCAGGCCGGGTCCCAGTATTTGACCTTGAAGTTGTCGGGCCATTCCGGATTGGACCCAGACATCCAGCTGGGCGGGTTGGTGTTCCAACTGGCTTGCCAGTAAGGGCGGTAATCTTCGGCCTCGCCGATGCTCAGATAGCTGACCATCAGCTTGTCGTTGCCACCGCGCATGACGTTCAGTTCGGCGGCGGTGTATTGCCGGGTCGCGCCGCTGGCCGAAGTTGCATAATCAATGACCACGAGGCCAGCGTTCGAAGCTGCGATCTGCTGCGCTTCAGCAGTGCTGACATCTCCGAGATGATAAAGCCACGACTTGACGCCCGCGAGTGGGTTTGCCATTGTTCCCAATTCCGTTATGATTGCTGCTCAAGTGGGTTTTATCGCCGCACAAAGGTTAATGGCGCAATACGACCCAAGTCCCGCCGATGGCAGTCAAGCGGGTTTTTGCCCAAACTTTGGGCGGAGTAACGCTCGCGGTTACGTTACTTGCGGTGGTTTATCGGAACTCACCTTGCCCCGTAATCGCACCAATTACCGGCTAAAAGGTGGCCCGGACCCGGTTTTTTGGTGTCAATGGCATTTGAGGCGGCACCAGTCCGACAGGCCGAGTGGCGCGGCTTTTGCTAGTGTTCGCCGCCTGACAGAAGATACCCGATGGCGGCTCAAAGCCCATTGCGGACCTTACCTTTTTGCCCGGAATCAAGGCGCGTTGCGCCGCCGTGCAGCGCCTGACCGCCCCATCGGGCAGGCGCACCTGTAGCAGCGGTATCTAGAATATCTACCGCAGTGGCGGCACCATAAAGCTCTGCAGAACTGGCATTGCTGCGCCCACCCGGCGGTCAGGCGCTGCCCTGTGTCCGGAGGCAGGTCAATGACCGCTTCGTCCGCACAGCTGACCTTGGTCACTGATGGCGCTTGGCGCACAGGAACCTTTTGTCAGGTGGCGAACACTAGTAAACCGCGCCTCAACCCTCTAGCGGGCTGGCCGATTTGCTACAATCATAACACGACAAAGGGCCCCGAAGGACCCCTTGCCGCGTTTCGCCTCATGGTTGGCGAAACGGCAAC
>JANOMH010000738.1:0-4117 GCA_031420215.1 Rhodobacterales bacterium
GGCCCGATCGGCACCTCGGTCTTCTGGCAGAACAATCCGCCCGGGGCGGCGCAAACCAAGGCCATTGTGGAGTCCATCCCTGTGGGCCGCATCGGCACACCCGAGGATGTCGCCCATGCTGTCAGCTTTTTCTGCGACGCCAGATCGGACTTCATCACCGGCCAGACCCTGTTCGTCTGCGGTGGCGTGACGGTGGGCTGATATGTTGCGCTCAAGAACTCTTCCGACGCGGCAACGCGGCTCGTGGGCGACCCATCGCATCAGTCCTTCACCCGCTTTCACGCCGCATTAGCGTCAACACCGTGTCATCCGATCCCAGGGGAACCGAAGATGTCAAACACCATCATTGTGCGCACCGCCGCCCCGCTGCGGCAGCAGGTTGTCCGCCTGATACGGGAAGACATCCTGAACGGTGTCCTGGCCCCCGGACAACGTCTGGTTGAAAACGCCCTTTGCGAAGCTTACGGAGTTTCCCGGACAGTAATCCGCGAGGCGTTGCGTCAACTGGAAACCGAACGGCTGATTCAAGTCCGTGCCAACCTTGGCCCCATCGTCACGGTGCTCACCCAATCCGAGATCAAGGCCATCTACGTGGTCCGTGCGGCGCTTGAAGGGTTGGCAGGACGGCTTTTTGCACGGAATGCCACGCCGGACCAGTGCCGGGACCTTATTCACCTGCGGGACCGTCTGGACAAGGAATACCGCCGGGGCGAGGTCGACTCGCGCGAAGTGATCAAGGCTGACTTCTATCGGCAATTGTGCGCAGGTGCTGCCAATGAAGTTTTGCACGAAAGCCTGGGGAGCATCCACGCCCGCATCGCGATCTTCCGCCGATATGCGTTTGTCGATCCGGCACGGATCGAACCTTCGATCTCGGAACTGGAGGCTATCATCAATGCCGCCGCCCGCGACCGCGAACCGGATGCGGCAGCTGCCGCATGCGAGCATCACATCATTCTCGCCAGCGACCTCGCAATCATGGAATACGCCAAACGTAACGCAGACTTGCTGCGGAGTGATGAGGCGCCGCCTTCCGCCAACTGATCTTATACCGGACGGGCAAGACCGAGCCGGGATATTGCAGCCGGACCTTCGGTGCATGGATCTGTGGTGACAGTCCGGCGCTGTCGTCCCCCAGACGCCAGCGCCGGACTGTCCGACTCGCTTGCGATCATCCTAAGACCGCACTTATAAGAATACGGCATAAACGAAAATAAACTGCAGAAACGCGTCGGCTTTTCCAGTCCCAGGACACCCATCCCATGCACCATTCGCCCTGCATCATCTGCGTGGCCATTACGGGGTCTTTGCCGACCAAGGCTGATAACCCCGCCGTTCCGATCACCATCGCCGAACAGATCGAATCGACTCAGGCCGCCTGGGAGGCGGGCGCCGCGATAGCCCATCTTCATGTTCGCGATGACGCGGGCAAGCCGACGAGTGATCCGGACCGTTTTGCCCGCCTGCAAGAGGGGCTCCGGGCCACCTGCCCCGGCCTCGTCCTCCAGTTCTCAACCGGCGGCCGTTCTGGTGCCGGGCAGGCCCGCGGCGGCATGCTTCCGCTTCACCCCGAGATGGCTTCTCTTACCGTCGGCTCAAACAACTTCCCGACACGGGTCTATGAAAACCCGCCCGACCTTGTCGACTGGCTGGCCGCCGAAATGCTGGCACATGACGTCAAGCCCGAGATTGAGGCCTTCGACCTCTCACATATCTTCAAAGCGCACGACATGGCTGTGCGGGGCCAGTTATCCGGCACGCCCTATGTCCAGTTCGTGATGGGCGTCAAGAACGCCATGCCCGCCGACCGCGAGGTATTCGACTTCTACATCCACACCATACGCCGCTTTTTCGGCCCAGAAGCGCCGTGGTGCGCCGCCGGGATCGGTGCCAACCAGATCGTCGTCAACGACTGGTCCGTCGCATCAGGCGGCCACGCACGAACCGGGCTCGAGGATAATGTCCGGATCGACCGTTCCACCCTCGCGCCATCGAACGCTTCCCTGGTGCGGCGCGTCGTCGATCTCTGCGACCGCTACGAACGCCCGGTCGCCACCACGGCGCAGGCGCGGGCGATCCTGGGGCTCCGTGCCGCATGACAAAGGCGGGGCGCGCCCCGGTCAGGGCGCGCCCCGGTGGCATGTCCGCTGCAGGCACAAACGAATGGCAATAAATCAGAGACGGGGCGTGACAGCCTCGGCGTGGAAACGGTAGGTGCCGTCGCCATGATCAAGGATTTCGCCCAAGCCGGGAAACGGGAAATGATAGCCGTGGTAGCGTATCCGCTCGGCCACGACCTTTTCGAAAATCGCCGTCTTGGCATCGGCCCCCTGCTGCGGGTTAGTGTCATAATCCATGTGAAAGAACCACTCGGGGTGGGCCGGATCATAGGCCTGATGGTGGCAGACGTCGCCGGTGAAGGCGATTTTTTGTCCTTCACTTTCAAAGATATAGGCGCACATTCCCGCCGCATGGCCCGCCACGGTAAAGGTGGAAATGCCGGGAAACAAAGTATCCCCCACTTTGAACAGCTTGACCCTGTCGCGATAGGGGGCAACCGCATCCAGTGCGCCTTGGGTCCAGGGCGCGCGGAAACTGTTGAGCGTCAAGTTTTCGGCGTTGGTCCATTCGGCCCAGTCGACATCGGTGCAATACAGGTCGGCATTCGGAAACGCCGCTGTGCCATCGGGGTTGATCAGGCCGTAAGCATGGTCGGGGTGCAGGTGCGTCATTAGCACCGCGTCGATATTGCCGGGGGCGATCCCCGCAGCGGCCAGATTTTCCATCAGGCGGCCCATGCGGTCGCCAAACCACTGCACCGTGCGACCCATCCCGGCGTCGATCAGAAACAGCTTGTCGCCCGTGTTCACCACGACCGGATTGAGGTCCATCGGAATATGGTCGTCCGGCAGCCGGTTCACCTGCTGCAGCCGCGCCAGTTCGGCCGGGTCGGCATTGGGATAGATGCCCTCGTAACTATGATGGATATAGCCGTCCCAAACTACGGTGGCCTCGAAGGCGCCCAGTCGGAACCGGTACCAACCGGCATTCTGGGTGTTCTGGATTGGTGCACTCATAGTCATACTCCTTTGCCGGTCCGGACGCGCCTGGCCGCGGCCGCATGGTGGTGTGCTTCGCGTGGCGGGCTCGGCGGCGCGTGGTGGAAAACCCCGCGCCGGGGGTCAGTTCAGCTGCCGATACGGAACCCGCGATAGCCTTCGGCCACCATCCCGTTCACGTCGCGCATGTAATTGGCCATGCCCGCCATGTAGAACATGTTGGTCCTGGGCTTGCCCGGCACGTTCGAGCCGTTGATCCAGCTGTCAGTCACGGCAAACAGCGTCATCGCCGCCACATCATCGCAGGATTTGACCCAGGCATCCTCGGCGGTCTTTTCGGCCTCGAATGACTTTGCCCCCTTGTCGCGGGTCGCCTTGATTGCATCCGCAATCCAGTTCACCTGCCATTCATGCACCAGCGGCTGGCTGGTAAAGGGGCCAAACGGGCCAAAGATCATAAACAGGTTGGGAAAACCCGCGATGGTCAAGCCGATCAGTGCGCGGGGGCCGTCGTGCCATTTGTCGGCCAGTTTCAGGCCATCACGCCCGGTCGTGTCAATCTTGAGGTAATTGCCGGTCACCGCATCGAACCCGGTAGCGTAGATGATCACATCCACCTCGATCACACGGCCGGACGCCAGCTTGATCCCGTCCGCCACGAACTCGGTGATCGCGTCTTCCTTCACGTCCACGAGCGTCACGTTTTCGCGGTTGAACATGTCATAATAGTTGTCGGTCGCCAGTGGCCGCTTGGCGTAGTAATCCGTCGGGCTCAGCTTTGCGGCAACCTCGGGGTCCTTCACCGTTGCATGGATCTTTTTGATGACGAAATCGGTTGCGGTCTTGTTCGCCTCCGCGTCCACGACAATGTCGCTGAACGTATTGAGCATGAAGGCAAAACCATTGCCCCTCTGCCACGCTTCCTCATAGACTCGCTCGACCTCGGCAGGCGGGACCGACAGCGCCGACACGGTGCTTTCCTTGAAACCAAAGACGGCGGCGGTATCCAGTTGCCAGTCGCGGAAGGCCGTGGGATCGGCCTTGATCCGGTCGCGCTC
>JANOMH010000739.1:0-5272 GCA_031420215.1 Rhodobacterales bacterium
CACGCCGTCCCGGAACCCAGAAGTTCGGAATAAGTTGGCGCGCTTGCCATGCGGGCCCAGGCAAACGGGGCCCGCCGCACAGGGGATGCAACCATTGCGGCAAGTTCGGCGAAAGCATCGATATCCCCGTCCCGGAGCACCATGAACATGATGTCGACAAGACAGTCAATGTTGATCAGCGGCTCTGAAAGGCCGGGCCGTTGCGCGGGCGGGGTCAACGGCAACACCTGCAGAAACCGAACGTTAGGGGGGAATGGGTAGACCTGCGTTCGGGTCCGCAGATCAGCAGTGATTGCGACCACCCCAAAGGTCACCTCCGGCAAGCTTCGGATCAGCCAATCGAGCCACGACGACACCCCGCCGGATATGAACGGATAGCACCCCTCAACGTCAATGTAGACATCAACGGGCGTTTGAGGATGGCTGTTTGGGGCGGGATTTGCGGCCCCCATCATGCGATGCCGCCACAAGTATAGCGTTTCAGCGGTGGTGGTGCCGTTTCGAACCCATATTGTTGCTGGCGTCTGGGCGCGCGGCGGGGTGCGGCTGCACCGGCAAATCGCGGCACCGGCAAACCATTTACCTTGGTCTCTCGCATCGCCAACAGTTGTTCGGCAATCGCCGGGGCGATGAAACCAGATGCCGCTACAGCCTTGCATTCGGCAAGTCGGGCTTGTCTCTGCTGCTCGGTCCATTCCTGATCGACCGGTTGCACTTGCAGCAGTGCCTTGGCTCTGTCCCCAAAACTTCCCCGCAGCTTTGCGTGAACAGCGGCGGCCTGAACCCGCAGCTCTGGTCGTTTGGATGTCAGCGCGAGTCTGAGAGCAGTCAGCATTTGTGGGTCATAAAACCGCGAGATGGCCGACAGCGCCCGCTGCTGTTGCGCAAGGTCGCCAAGTAGAAAAGTCTGTTCGAGGTTGCGCAAGGACCCCTGCAATCTGCGGGGTCGCCTTCCCTGTCTGATACTGTCAAAAACGACCTCGGCAACTGACGTCGGTGCCAAAGCATCACTTGACAGGTTCAACACGTTGTCCGAGGCCTTGCCTTCTGCGGTATCCAGCCCGGCAATCAGAATCAGAAAACTGCCCATTGGCCCACAGACCACCAACATCGCCAGCATCAACAGCAGGTGCGACTCGATCCGTTTTTGCAGAACCGCAAAGAGCCCACACAGGGTCAAAGCCGCCACCAGATGAACGCCGATCGCACCCATGGGGCTCAGCGAGCCCGAGACCACGCGGGCAATAATGGCAAGGTCAATTGCGCCACAGGCAAGCGGCAGCAACCGATATGGCAAAGCTGCGAATGTCATCCGCATTGCACCGGGAAACATATCAGCCGGGCCAATCTCCATGGTCATGCTGGCACCGGCGCGGCGCGGTTTGCGGGGCCGAGGCCGGACCGGAAGCTCCAGCTCTCGATCTTTCTCGGCAGGCGCGACAACGCCGCATAGGCCCCCCGTGCCAAAAGATAGGCGACCGGACACAACGCCTTTGCCTCGGCCTCACTATCGGCGCAAAACACCACAGCAACGGCCAGCAGACCCGAAACATCATCAGGCATGCCAGCAAAAACGATGCACTTTCCGGGTTTCTTGTAATAATCTGCCGGACTGATAATTGCCCGCCCGGGAACACTTGCCTTGGTGAATAGTCCGGTCGGGTCTGCCAAGGGAAATGACAGCCCACATTCCGACTTCGTTCCCGGTACCAGACCAAGTTCTCCAAAAGCATTTGCGAACAGCAGGTCGACCGGCGAAAATGTGAAATGCAATGCGGCCGCTTGCACGCTGCGGGCCAGCTCTGCGGCAGGGGCACTTTCCAGATCGAGCAGGACATTCAGGGCGTCAGTGGGAAAGGTCATATCGTCGCGCTGGGTGACAACGGCGATTTCGGCGCGTTGCAACGCTTCATCGGTCCGCAAAATTTCATCGGCAAGGGTGTCATTCACAGCAAGCAGGTGCAGGTTCGCGCCCTTGACCTGTTGTAGTTCCCGCAACTCTGCCTGCCGGAAAATGCCCAAAGCGATGGCTGACAGCAGCCAGAGCAAGGGCAGGGTCGACAGGTCCATCAGATATGACGCAAAGTCTGCACTGGCCGCCCGTGATGGCCAATCCATCGACAGGCCAGCAAGTGCTGCCGTCGCGACCCCGACGTAAAGGCCGCTTTCCAGCGTCGCCAAAAGCACGATGATCCAGAACGGATGCAACCCCAGCGAGGCATAATACCCGGGCCCAAAAAACACCCGTTCGACGACCAGTGCCACCAAAAGCAGAACGCCACTGGCCACGATGCCGCGCAGTTGCGGCGAAATGTCCAAAACCGGCCGGTTGCTGGCCACCTGCAGGGTTGGTTCTGCGTGGTCAGTCATCTCTGCACCGCTGTCGATTGGTCTAGCACTGCGCCACCGTTGCCTGGGCAGAACGCCGTCAAAGCAACGCAACTCAAGCCGATTGATTGACTGACGACCGATGTAACTGCGGCATTCATCGTATTCGGCACCCCAACAACAGTGAAGTTTAACATGACAGACTAAATCAGAGCGCTGGCGATCATTTCGCAGGACGACAGTCACCTGCTGGACAACTAATTATTCAATTTGCATTGATATCACGAATATATCGGGTGGCGGTCCAAATCAACGCAATACAGTCATCGAAGGTGGTGAAATTAATGATACTCATCAAAAAGACGTATGACTAGTCAATACTAATTATATACTTTTAGCATAGGAACGCCGAACTTTCACCCGGAAAGCCTGGCTCTGAATCTGCGGCGACTGTCTCAGAACCCCAGACTTGCCGGATGAGTCTGGTGGGGCGCAATGATTGGCGGGTAAAGCCGGTCAAATGACGTGTCATCGGCCAGGTATGAGGTAAAGCCATAGGCGGCTGCACTGCGGGACAGCCTGGCACGTATTGCCTGTGGGTCCTGGCCGGGAAAGCTTGTTGCGAAATCGACGGCAAGCACGGCGGTTCCCGCTGCCGCAAATTCATCCTTAAGCACCTCGATTGTTGGTTTGCGCATGTCAGAGGTAAAAACATCCTCCATCATGATGGCATCGATGGCGTCCAGATAGGTCGCGAATGCCTCGACTCCCGCTTGGTCCATCCGGTTGTGAACCGCATCCTGCCCGATGAAGGCACCGCTGTTCACGAGGATAATTCCGTCGCTGTTGTTGATCCGGCTGCGGGCGGACAGTTGTTCGACCAGTTGCATCATCGCTCGGGCAAAGCCTGCCGCATCTTCCGGCGGATCGGACGGTTCAAGCCCGGTCCAATCCACTGTGCCATCAGTCGCAAAGCTGTAGTAATGCAGGACATCGTCGAAAAACAGACCGTCAAATCCCATGGCCATCAGCATATCGACCCGCGCAGCCAGAATACCCTGCCATTCCGGGGTCCAATATTGGGCCAGATGCTCGGCACTGCTGCCGCGAGGGCCGATCCACCTTTGACTTGGGGGATGGGCCGGATCGCTGCCAGTCAGATTCAGCCGCACCCAATAGTCGCGATAGTCTTCGATCTCGGACAGATTGAGATAGGCGAGCACTGGTCGATGACCTTGCTGGCGTATGGTCTGGATTTCTTCGCGGGTGAAAAACACCTCTCGGCCGGTGTCGCTACGGTTTGCGCCCACTTTGGTGGCCTCGATGATCAGCAGGCCATGCGGGGCGGCCGCCAGCCCGGCAGCGCTGTAATCCTGGCCCCAATACTGCACACCAAACCCCTGGCGCAACGCAGCCGCCACCGCCTCCCTGTGGTTCGCAGCCGGTTGGGTTTCGTCAGATTTCTTCATCTGATACAACGGGCCGCCACAAGCGGGTTGCGCCGTGGTGAAAAGGCTTGATTTGCAGATTTGTCGCGCAAACCCGATGGCTCCTTGCGCCCATTGGCCACCCAGGATCATAGCCGCTCCTAATATGACTGTAATGAAGACCGCCGGGATAGTGCGCTGTTTCATGCTATCGCCGTCCCGGATTGCAAGTCCAGATCCTTGTCAGGACAGACGATAGGTGTGTTTACGCCCTACATGACACCCTCAGTGTCGTCGCAAATCGGCAGGCATTCCGAGGGTCCGGCTGCTGCCGTTCAGGCCGGCAACATTCGTTGAAACCCGGCTCATGCTACCAAACAGATCAAGGTTCGCCATGCTCTGCGTTTTGAATATCCATTGATCCATGCACATCCGGTCAATGCCCATCGTGGCCCGCCACCCAAGCAAGTCAAGTGCCAGCGAGGCATCTGCCACTGACGCCCCGATATCGCCGTCGCGCCGCGCCACGACCTTGTGCGCAATCCGGCGACCGCAGGCCCGGGAGAATGCCGCGATGACCTGTAGAACGGTGTAGCCCTTGCCGGTGCCAAGGTTGATCCGCTGATGCCGGTGCATGGCGGGCTTGGGGTCAAACAGGGCGGCCACGGCGGCCACATGCCCCCGCGCCAGATCGACGACATGGATATAATCACGCAGTCCGGTTCCATCGGCGGTCAGGTAATCATCCCCGAATACACGGACAAAAGGCAACTCGCCTGCCGCCGTCTGCACCACATAGGGAAACAGGTTATTGGGCGTCCCGCGCGGGTTTTCGCCAATCAGTCCACTGCGATGGGCCCCGACCGGGTTAAAGTAGCGCAGTGAAATCGCCGCGAAATCCGGCCAGGCCACGGTGCAATCTTCGATCATCTCTTCGATCATCAGCTTGGTCCGGCCATACGGGCTTGTCGGCCCTGTGGCGGCGGCCTCGTTGATCGGCAGCTTTTGCAAGGTGCCATAGACCGTGGCCGAGGACGAAAAGGCCAGATGTCTGACCCCAGCCGCCCGCATCGCCCCCACCAAGGACATGGCCCCATTCAGATTGTCGTTGTAATACAGCAAGGGGTCGGCCACCGATTCACCCACGGCTTTCTTGCCTGCCAAATGAATGACCGCGTCAACTTTATGGGCCCGCAGCGCCCGTTCGACTGTGGCGCAGTCCCGGACATCGCCCGCAACCAGACCGACTGACTTGCCCGTGATCGCCTCGATCCGGTCCAGCACTTCGGGTTCCGAATTTTCGAAGTTGTCCAGAACGACAACCCGGTAACCTGCGTTAAGCAGCTCCACCACGACATGTGACCCGATGTAGCCTGCGCCGCCAGTCGCCAAAATACCTTTCGTCATTTTTACTCGCCTTTTTTAAGAGGTTACTTCCAAGCCCGACCACAACATTTCTGTTCGACCGGGGGCGCTATTCCACCGTCACTGACTTAGCGAGGTTTCGGGGCTGATCG
>JANOMH010000740.1:0-2995 GCA_031420215.1 Rhodobacterales bacterium
TTTGCCAGAGGTGGGCGTGTTGTCCACAGCGGTGGAATCGTCGCCATAGGTCGGATACAGGTCATCCGGATCGATCCGCAACAACAGGTTGCGCGGGTCTTTTTCGTCGAACTGGCGGAAAATCTGGTCAATATCGCCCTCACCGGTGTCGGCAGAGGCGGTGATGTTCAGCCCGGTTTCAGTTTTCCCATCGACATAAAATGCCAGTCGCCCGGTGGTATAGGTACCGGGCCCATCGCCCGACTGCGTGCCAAAGGTCAGGTCGGCGGTGGCGACATAGAACCATTCCGACGCGGGAATTGTGATGTCGCGGGTTTCCGACAGGTTTTGCCCGGCCCCTTGAATCTGCACGTCAACGCCGTAGTCCCCGGCGGGCAAGATGCGTTGGATCACAAACCCGCCCGAAGGATCGGGGCGGATGGTTTCGCCCAAGGCCAGCACTGAAGCGCCGGGGGCAACATTCGACCCTGAAACAGTGACGGCCCCGCCATAGACCGGAATGCGGCGGCGGCCTGTGTTGTCCGACCCCTCCTCGACCCCATCGGCCAAGGCGCGCACATCGGCCCGGCCCAGTGCCAAGGGGGCAGTTTCATCGTAGCGCCCGGTGGCGTCATAGACCCGGTGGACGATCACCAGATTGTCGCCCTGTGGCAGGGTCACCGTCGCCTGACCGTTCGGCGCAATCGGGGCGACCAGCATCGTGCGGGGGCCTCCGCGCGCGTCCAGATCAATCACCCGCAACTCGCCCCGTGTGACATAGGCCGGATAGTTCAGCGCCGATTGCAAAGACACCGTATCGCCGGGGGCGAAAATCCGCCCCGGCCCGATAATTTCCAGATCAAGCCTTGGGTCAGCCCCCAGCCCGTCAAACGTGACCTGCACATCGGCATTGGCCAGGGCAAGATCGGTCTGACGCACGGTATCGGCCACACGGGCATCACCCGCAATCGGCGCACCGTTGACCGAAATCACAAACCCTGCGCCGCCAGTGGCAGGCGCCATATCGGGTTCGCTGTTGACCCCGACGGGAATACTCAGAGCATCGCCTGCACCGGCCGGTTCACAACCGGCTGGCAGCACCGGACCACCCTGACCGCATAAATCCTGCGCAAAGGCGGTGCTGCTGATCAGGCCAAGGGCGGTTACACTTAACAGGTGCGTCAGAGTGGAGTGACTGGATTTCATCATACGCATCCTATTGCACCTGCCTGATGGTGCGCTCGATCAACAGGCGGTAACGACCAGCCGCCTCCCACTTGTCACGGATCAGGGCTTCCACACTGTCCAACCGGGCGCGCGCGATGTCGCGTCCTTCACCGTTCATGTAATAGGTCAGGCGCAAGACTGACGGGATATCGACAAGCTGGGCAACAAGCTGGTCAATCCCGACCAGCAGCCCCGCTGTCGGTTCCTCTGTCGCCCCAACAAAGGCTGCGCCAGTCAGGTCGATATCAGCCACATTGGCAATCGCCGCGCCAAAGTTCAGCTTGGTTACCCCACCTGCGGTCAACCGGACCACACGTGGGTTTTCAGTGGTGACCCGGTAGCCAGTGGGCAGGCTGCGTTCGTCCAGTTTGAGGGTGAAGTTCGACCCAATCCCGGCAGGAAGTTCGGCGCAGGGCACATGGTAGCGGCCATAATCATCGGTGGTGATGATCGTGCCGTTCACTGTGGCAAGGCGAACGTTAGGCAGGCCCGGCTCGCCACCTTGGATAAGCTCTGGGGCGACATCATATTTGCCGCCCTCATAGGTCTGGTCAGTCACAGCGCCCAGATCCTCGCCATTTGGGCCATCCTGATAGCCGTTCAGATTGCGGTCATCAACGACTTTGCCGATCACATCACCGCAATCGAATACGGCCTCGGGGCGTAGAATGATTTCGGCCGTGGCCTCGTTCGACACTGCAACCCCATTCTGATCCACCGCAATGGCGCGGTTAATCAATGACCCGGACCCAATGGCGATGCGGGCATCCAGCGTGATGGTCACTGTCGCCCCGGCAGGAATGGTGACCCCTGTCCAGCTGACCGCGCGCCCCGCCGCCACCGGCTGCGGCGTATCAGCCCCGTTAAAGGTGGCGCTGTCTGGCACATAACTTAGGCCCGCAGGCAGGTTATCGATCAGACTGATCCCGACCGCAGGCGTAGCCAGCTGATTTTCGAAGGTCAGGACATAGGTCACGATCCCGCCCAGTTGCGGGTTGGCAGTCGCGACAGACTTGGTCGCCAAAATCTGTGCAGTCGGGCTGACCAGCACCGTTACATTGGCGGCCTGCGAAATGGTGATAAGGTCAGAGGTAACCGTCACCGTATTCACGCCTGTGGGCAGCCCGGTGCCAATATCAAAACGGACAGTGATCTCAACCCGCCCGGTCTGTCCGGGGGCAAGGCTGACGCCCGTGCCCAACGTGTTGATATCTGCATCCCCGTCATAGGCCGGGTTGGCCGCACCCGAACCGCTGAAACCGCTTAAGCGCGGGGTCGTGACCCCGGTCAGGGTTGCAGGGGTCGCAAAGACGGTCAGGTCATCATTAATGGCCAGATTGGTCTGGGTGACATTGCCTGTGTTTTCCACCGTCAGGGCAAAATCCACTGCAAACTCGCTGCCGCTGACCACAACCGGGGTCAAGGCGGTCTTGCTGACGACAATGGCCGACAGCGGATCAATCACCAACACCGTCGGGTCGTCGGTGGTATTGCCGTCGGTATCATCGCCGTCGTCCGAGGTATCGGTGACCGGATCGCCGCCCGGCGTGGTGCCGGTAACGCTCGCGGTGTTGCTGATACCGCCAGCATCAATATCGGCCTGGGTCAAAGTATGGGACAGGGTCCAGACCCAAGTCCTGCCGGGAAACAGCGGATTAAAGTCGGGAGGCGGGGGAACAAATTCCGGCCCTGTCACCTCGGTCGAAATATCAGTGCCATCGATCCGGGTCAGCGTGTCAATAATCCGAACGTCTCGAAAGTCGACATTGCCGGTATTGGTAGCGGCAAT
>JANOMH010000741.1:0-1942 GCA_031420215.1 Rhodobacterales bacterium
GTTCGAGCCGCAGTTCAGCGCACCGCGCGCTTTGACATCGTCCAACGTGGCCGCTTGTGCAGCCCCGGCAACCAGACCAGCGACGGTCAGTGCGCCGAAGAGTACGGATTTTTTCATATATACCTCTTCCTGAGTTCCCGCCCCCGCTTGAGCGAGAGCATTATTCTTGTCCGCCAACGCAATGGCGGGTGAGTTGTGCAAGGCCGGGTGTCCGTCCCAGCAACGCCCATAGCTTGGGCGGATTCATCATCGCAGGTCAAGACCCCGATCACGGAAATTGATGGCAGTCATTGCAAAGGCTTGGCCAATGTTTTCGGATTGTGCGGCCAGCTTACGCGGCGTTGGCCTGTGAACTAAGCAAAAAGAATCGTGCCGCGTCCAGAAAAGCGGCACGCTTCAGCGCGGCATGGTCCGTCGCCTCGTCATCAGCCCCCCATTGTTCAGCTTGCCAATCCTCGTCAATCCGTGAAAGGTTCCATGCGTTTTCGGCAGTCTGCGCCTGCAGGGCGACGCTGAACCCAAGGATCAGTGACCCCGACAGGCTGACCAGATCGTGAAAGCCGGTCAGCTGGAAGTTATCGAACTGATGGACCCTGTTTCGCAGGCTTTCGATGGCACCAGCATCCTGCGCAATCGGGACAACACCGGGGCCAGTGATCAGCCGCGCGTTCAGGGCGTCAGCCGCCCAATCTAACACCGGGTCCAGCAATTTCGCTTGCCGGGCAATCAGCGCCTCAGGGCCGATCGCCCGGTAGCACAGATAATCGCTTTCCCCGTAAGCCGCGATCAGGTCGGCCACCTCGGCCAATTGCGGGCGGACTTTGTCCAGCGCGGAATTGGCGGCCCTTGTGGCCGACATGGTGCGCGGGTCAACCTTGCCCTGCTGCGCCTCCCATTCCGCCGCAATCAGGTCGGCCAGCCCGCGCGTTGGCACGATCAGCCGGGTCTTTGACGGTGTATTGACCGGCTTGTCATCCAGCGCGATGCCGAACCCTTCCGGGGTTTCGACAACACTCACCCGCGACCAAAAGCGTTTGGGGGCCCAGTTCGACAATCGCTAGTCCGGCATATTGAACGGATCAACCGGTGCGTGGCTTTCGACCCAGCCGACAAAATCCCAGGTTTTGACCATATGGTCCGGCATTTCGGCCGTCAGATGCAGCATCTTGCCGGTCTCGGGATGCATGATCGACAGGGACCGGGCGTGCAGATGCAGCTTTTTGCCCAGCTCGCCCATGCCCGACCCCCAGCCGTCGCCCATGTTTTCCTGCCCCGAGCCGCCATATTTGCCATCGCCAATGACCGGATGGCCAATCTCGGCCATATGGGCGCGCAATTGGTGGGTGCGGCCGGTGATCGGGACCAAAGCCACCCATGACGCGCGTTTGGCCAGCGAAGTCAGCACCGCGTAATCGGTGGTCGCGCGTTTCGCGCCCTCGGTCTTGTCCACCTCGGCGGGGTGGATACAGTGCATTTTCTCGCCCTCGCCCCCCTTGCCATGGCCATGCGATTTGACCAACCCGAACTTGATCGTGCCTGCGCGGGGACTGGGGGCACCGGCAACGGCGGCCCAGTAAATCTTGCGGGTGTCCTGATGTTTCAGGTTGGCGGTCAGCTTGGCGGCCATGGTCCGGGTCCGGGCCAACAACAAGACGCCAGAGGTGTCTTTGTCCAACCGATGCACCAGACGCGGCTTTTCGGGGTAGCCAAAGGTCAGCGCCTCGGCCAATCCATCGACATGTAGCAGGGTGCCGGTGCCGCCTTGGGTCGCCAATCCATGCGGTTTGTTGATCGCGATGATATGCTCATCGCGGTAAATCACTGTCTGTTGGATCATCTTGACATCGGCGGCGGTCAGGGCGCGGTTCACCGCCTGCCCCTCAACCTCGCCCTCGTCCGGCATCGGCGGCACACGGATCATTTGGCCCACGTCGATCCGGGT
>JANOMH010000742.1:0-2065 GCA_031420215.1 Rhodobacterales bacterium
CCCCCGGCATGCCGGTCATGGATTTCGTATTCACCGTCTGCGACACGGCGGCGAATGAAGAATGCCCACCCTGGCCCGGTCAGCCGATCACCGCGCATTGGGGCCTGCCCGATCCGGTTAAGGCCGACGGCACGGATGCGGAAAAGGCACTGGCCTTTGCCCAAACCTATGCCGATCTTCGCCGGCGTATTACCGCCTTTGCTGCCCTGCCGTTCGGGCCGCTTAGCCGGGTCGCCTTGCAGGCCCAAGTCGATCATCTGGGCGGCAAAGCCAAAATCTAATTCTTCCAAAAGGACCACAGCATGCCTCGCATCGCCCTCAACGGCCTTGGCCGGATCGGCAAACTCGCCCTGCGCGATCTTATCGACACTGGTGCCGGGGGTGAAATCCTGCTGATCAACGATCCTGTCGGCACCCCGGATCAGCATGCTTTGCTGATGGAATTTGATTCTGTGCATGGCCGCTGGCCGCGCGCGATTTCGCACGATGTGGGCAGCCTGACGATTGAAGGGCAGCGCATGGCCCTGACCAACGCCAGACGAATCGAAGATCTTCCGCTGGCTGCAATGGGCATTGATTTGGTGATCGACGCCACGGGCGTGTTCAAGACCGAGGCCAAAATCGCACCCTACTTCGCGGCGGGGGTCAAGAAGGTCGTGGTCTCGGCCCCGGTCAAAGACGGTGGCGCGCTGAACCTCGTTTACGGTGTCAACCATCACCTCTATGACCCCGTGCTGCATCACACCATCACCGCGGCAAGCTGCACCACCAACTGCCTCGCCCCTGTGGTCAAGGTGATCCACGAAGGCATCGGCATCCGGCATGGGTCGATCACCACCATCCACGATGTGACCAATACCCAGACCATCGTGGACCGTCCGGCCAAGGATATGCGCCGCGCCCGGTCTGCCCTGCTCAACCTGATCCCGACCACAACCGGGTCTGCCACCGCAATCACGCTGATCTATCCTGAACTCGCAGGTCGGCTGAACGGCCATGCCGTGCGGGTGCCGCTGTTGAACGCCTCGCTGACCGATTGCGTTTTCGAAGTGGAGCGGGCGACGACGGTGGAGGAAGTGAACGCCCTGTTCGCCGCTGCTGCCGAAGGGCCGCTGAAGGGTATCCTTGGCTACGAAGTGCGCGAGTTGGTGTCATCAGACTACACCAACGACCCGCGTTCAGCCATCATCGACGCGGCCAGCACTATGGTCGTCAACGGCACGCAGGTGAAGATTTTCGCGTGGTACGACAACGAATGGGGCTATGCCTGCCGTTTGGCCGACATCACCCGCATGGTCGCGGGGATGATGTGAGCACGGCGAACCCCCTGCGCGCCTACGCCGCCGTCACAGCCGCCTATTGGGCCTTCATGCTGTCGGATGGCGCGTTGCGGATGCTGGTGCTGCTGCACTTCAACGCACTTGGTTTTTCGCCGATCCAGCTGGCCTATCTGTTCGTGCTTTATGAGGTGGCAGGCATCATCACCAACCTCGCCGCCGGGTGGATCGCCGCAAGGTTCGGCCTGCCGTCTACGCTTTACGCAGGGCTTTTGCTGCAGATCGGCGCGCTTGTGGCCCTGACAGCGCTTAATCCGGCATGGTCAGTGGCGGCATCTGTGGCCTTTGTCATGGCGGTTCAGGGCGTGTCCGGTGTGGCCAAAGACCTTGCCAAGATGTCGTCGAAATCAGCAGTCAAAGTGCTGGCCCCCAAGGGCGATGGCACCTTGTTCCGCTGGGTAGCCGCCCTGACCGGATCTAAGAATGCGGTCAAAGGCCTGGGGTTCTTCCTCGGTGCGGCATTGCTGGCCCTCGCCGGGTTCAACGCGGCAATCTGGGGCATGGCGGCAGTGCTGACCGTCATCCTGATCGCCGTGGCGCTGTTCATGCCCGAAGGCCTGCCCACAAAAGACAAGTCCGCCAAATTCACCGGCTGGCGCTCCACCGATCCGCGCATCAACAAGCTGTCACTGGCCCGGATGTTCCTGTTCGGGGCGCGTGATGTTTGGTTCGTAGTGGGCGTACCGATCTATTTCCAGATGGTGCTGTCAGACGGCACACCCGAGGGT
>JANOMH010000743.1:0-2695 GCA_031420215.1 Rhodobacterales bacterium
ATGATCACATCCTTGACGCCGCCGGTATCGCGCGAATTGATGGAATGGCGGCATGGCTGGACGGGGCACTTGAAACTCTGTTCGGGCCGGGGGCGACGACCTTCCGCGACGGCAACATCCTGCTGGGAGGTGGCGGCAGTGACACGCTGGAAGGGCGCGGCGGCTTTGACATCATTGACGGTGATGCATGGCTGAACGTGCGGATCAGGGTGATGGTCAATGGTGTCGAGTATTCGGCGGAATCGCTGACCTCTAACAGCACGGTAGCGGGCCCGTTTGCGGGCAGGCTCTATCCCGTCGATACCAACGGCAATCCTGTGTTCACCACTGCGGCCTTTGGCGGACGGTCGCTGACTTCACTTCTGCTGGATCGCACGGTCAATCCGGGCGACATGACCGCGGTGCGCGAAATCCTGATCGACGACGGTGTCGGCGACCTGGACCGTGCAGTGTTCACTGGTGCAGCTTCGCAATACGATATCGAAGGCGCGGGCGCAATTGTCGGTGGTTATGTTCAGGTCGCCTATGACCTGAACGGCGACGGCTTCATCTCGATCGCTGGAGTGGGTAACCTGACAGACGATACCGATCTGATCCGCAATATCGAACTGCTGCAGTTTTCCGACCAGACGCTCAATCTGGCGGATGTGGTGTTGGCCTTGCCAATAGGGACCGGTGTTGACTTTAACGCGATCCTGCCGGGGTTGGTTGATCTGCCTGCGGTTGGCACACAGATTGCAACGCTCACGTCAGATGCACCGAGCGGTGTGTTTACCCTGCGGGCCGGCAGCAGTGCCAGCTTTGGACTGACTGCGGCTGGTGCGCTGACAGTGAGCGCAGCACTGGCGCAAAGCTCGACCCATACCCTTAATGTGGGTGTAACCAACTCGGGTGGGACCTATGTGGAAACCATGCGGGTGCTCGTCGGATCAACCGGGGCCGATCTGTTGAACGGCAATGCTGGCACCGATGTGTTCTATGGGTTGGCTAACAGCGACGTGATAAACGGCGGCGCAGGGGCTGATGTGCTGTATGGACAGGCTGGCAGCGACACGCTGAATGGCGACGCTGACGACGATTTGCTGATGGGCGGAACCGGTGGCGACAGCATCAATGGTGGCTCTGGTAATGACCGGATCATCTATCAATGGGGCCATGGCGTCGACGCAATGGATGGAGGCGCAGACACTGACCGGCTCGAGATCGTCGGCACGGCCGCCAATCAGGCGCTGACTGTCAACTTCAATGGGACTGTCATCACCGCCATCAGCCAAGTGGGCACAATCATCGGGGTCGAGGCGATCACGGCTGATCTGCTCGGGGCGGCCGATCTGCTGTCTTATACCGCAACCACGACAACTGGGGTCACTGTCAACCTGGGGACCGGCAGTGCATCGGGCTTTGCCTCGATCGCAAATATCGCCAACGTCACTGGCACTGACTTTGGCGACATTCTGACCGGCGACACTGGTGCCAACCAACTTCTGGGGCGTGGTGGGGACGATCTGTTTATCGCCACAGTCGACAATGCCCTGGATGAATTCAGCGGGGCGGCTGGCGTCGATACAGTTGACTATTCGGCCTATACCACCGGGCTGACGATCAACATGACCCTGCCAGAGCCGGTGCCGGTAGTTGGGAGTGGCACAACCAATGACATTCTGCGCGGGATTGACAATCTGATCGGCGGATCGGGCGACGATGTGCTGACCGGGAATAATGTGGTGAACAACTTTACCGGCGGCGATGGCAATGACCGGCTGGATGGCGGCGGCAATATAGACGTCCTGTTTGGCGGGGCCGGGGCCGATACCCTGATCGGTGGAACCGGGCGGGATACGATGACTGGCGGCATTGGCGATGACCACTTTGTCTTTGTCACGGCGGCTCAATCAGCTGTCGGTGCCAACAGCGACACGATCACCGACTTTGGCGGGGCTGGTGCTGCTGTCGGTGACCTGATCGACCTGAGCGCCTTTCCTGGTGCCTTTGTGTTCATCGGCGGAGCGGCCTTTACGGCAACTGCGGTCAACCAGCTCCGGGTCGTTGTCACTGGCGGGGACACGTTCATCCAGCTGGATACGGATAGCGACACTGGCGTCGAAAGCCAGATCAGGCTGACCGGCATCCATGCCCTGACTGCTGCTGATTTCGTCGTGTAATTTCGGACCAATCACGATGACAGGTCAGCGCCCGCATCTTTCTGATGCGGGCGCTGATTCTATGCTTCACCTCACCCTGCCGCGATTAATCCCGACGCTGCGGCTCAACCAAGCCGCCGGGTCGATTCCCCGATTTTGAGCCGCGGCGCAAGGATCACATCCATCTGCGGAATTGCGGCCTGATCAGTCGCGCCAATGCGTCGCATCAGCATAGTGATGGCGCTGCGGGCCAGTTCCTCGACCGGTTGTATTGCCATGGTGATCCGGGGTCTGATCACCGCCGACCATGGCACATCATCAATTCCGGCCAGTGACACCTCGTCCGGGCAGGCAATCGACAGGTCATTCAGCGCCTGTAGCGCCCCCAAAGCCATCACATTGCTGGCCGCCAAAACGGCAGTGGGCCGATCAGGCCGGGTCATCAGGCGCATCGCAGCCTCGTATCCGAACTGGCCGGAATAGCGGCCGTCAACTACAAGGCTGGGATCAACGGTCAGGCCCGAGGCTTGCATCGTTTGCACATAGCCGCGCAA
>JANOMH010000744.1:0-2838 GCA_031420215.1 Rhodobacterales bacterium
GACGCAGGTTGCGCAGGCCGTATTCCGCACCCAAGGCAAAGGCCACCATCACCGCAAAAGCCACCGGGATCGGCCCGATCTGCCAGGCGATCCAGCCCATCACTTCGGTATTGATATAGCCGCCCGGGGCGTCCCGCATCAAAAAGCCACCGCCCTGCAGGCCGATATACATCGCCAGCGTCGCGGCAATCGGGGTGAAATTGGCGAACCGGATCAACACCCCATTGATCAGCCCGACCACGATGGCCCCCGTGAAGATCAGGGCGAATCCCGCCAGAATCATGCCGGTCGACTGGCCGTCATTGACAAAGAACGAGGCGACCACGACCAGAAAACCACACAACGGCCCGACCGACAGATCAATCCCGCCGATCAGCAGGGCAATGGTCTGACCCAGCGCGATAAAGCCCAAAGCCGTGGCCAGAAACAGGATGTTGCCGACATTGTAGGACGACAGGAAATTCGTATTCTGGCTGAACACATAGAGCGCCAGCAGCACTGTCACCAAAGTCAGCGGGATGGCGGGGGCATTGTCCAGCTGGACGAAGTGCCGCCAGCCACTGCGCGCTGTCTGCCCCTGCGACCCATCGCCGTCTGCCGCATGATGTTCGGTCACGGCATTGACGGCGGCGGCGACGATCCGCGCCTCTTCGACATCTGCGCCTATCAAGGTCTCGACCATCTGGCCGCGTGACATCACGATGACGGTGTCGCACAGGCCCTCCAGTTCCGCCGCATCCGAGGAATTGACGATGACCGGCGTGCCCGCGTTGGAGATATCGCGCAGAATGCGGTAAATCTCGGCCCGCGCGCCGACATCGACGCCCTGCGTCGGCTCGTCGGCCACGATCAGCCCGGGCTTGGCCAGCAAGGCGCGCGCCAGCACGACCTTTTGCTGATTGCCGCCTGACAAAGACGAGACCTCGGCCTCCATGCTGGCAGCTTTGACGGCGAGTGAGGTAAAGGCCTCACCGACAGCCATGACTTCTTTCTTGCGGCTCAATGCACCAAAGCGGCTGAATTCCCGCAACGCGGACAGCGCCGCATTCTCGCGGATCGTCAACCCGCCCGCCAGCCCTTCGGCATGCCGGTCCGAGGGCATGAAGGCCGCCACGCGCAAGAGGTCGTGGTGCGTGAGCTTGCGCCCGGCCAGCGTGACCGTGCCGGTCGAGGGCTGCAATCCGGCCAGCGCGCGCATCAGATCGGTCTGGCCATTGCCCGCAACCCCGGCCACGCCGATGATCTGCCCGCGCGACACCTCGAAACTGACATCGCGGAACTTCTGCCCGCCAAGGGACCGGACCGCGAAATTGACCTCGCCCGCCGGGCCGCTGGCCTTGGGCGGAAAGGTCGAACCCAGATTACGCCCGACGATCATGCGCAGGAAATCCTGATCGGTCAGATCGGCGACCATGCCGCTGCCCGCCAGACGCCCGTCGCGCAGCACCGTCACGCGCTGGGCGATCTGGCGGACTTCGGCCAGACGGTGGGTGATGTAGATGACCGAGGTGCCGGCCTTGACCACTTCCCGGATCCGGCCGAACAGCATGTCGGTGGCGTCCCGGTCCAGCGAGGCGGTGGGCTCGTCCAGGATCAGCACCTTGGGGTTCAGCGCCAGCGCCTTGGCGATCTCCAGCAATTGCTTTTGCGCCACACTCAACGTGTCGCCCCGCGCCCCCAACGGCACCGACAGGCCAACCGCATCCAGAATCTCGCGGGCGAAATCGCGCGCCGGGCGGCCCTCGAACACCCGGTCAGGCAGCGCCACAAGCAGGTTTTCCAGCACGGACAGATCGTCCAGCACGGCCGGGTGCTGATAGGAAATCGCGACCCCCAGATGCGCCGCCGCTTCCGGCGTCAACCCCTCGACCTGCCGCCCGGCGAATTCGATCGTGCCGCTGCTTTGCCGGAACACGCCTGAAATGATGTTCATCAGGGTCGATTTTCCAGCACCATTCTCGCCCAGAATGGCGTGAACCTCGCCTTTGGAAAAGGCGATGCTGACATCCGACAGGGCAACGACGCCTGCGAAAAGCTTCGAAATGCCCGACAGGCGCAGAACCACGTCTGCCTGCGCTTGCGCAGGGGGGATCGGGTGGTCTGAAGAAGTGGGCATTGCGGACAACAGGGTATCCCTTTGCATTTCAGGGCCAAGATGAAAGGGGGGACGGCCCCGGCGGCTTGCGCCAACCGGGGCCGACCACTGGTTTACTGGCCGATGGCCGCAGTCTGGGATTCACCTGTCGACTGCGCCGACAGATAGATGGCTCCCGGCAGGTCACGCTCGCACCGCACCGCGCTGGGGTCGTTGGTGACCGAATTTTCGAACATCGGCGCCTCAAAGATTTCCGCGGTCGGCAGGGTGCCGCCCGTAGCTGAAGCAACCGCCCACTGGATGGCCAGACGGACATTGTCGTTGCCGGTGGCGACGGTGAACAGTTTGAAATCCGGGTTGGCTGCGTGGTTATCTTCCCAGAAGCAGCCCAGAACGTTGCCGTCCGAGGTTGCCAGCGCCGGGATCGAGCGGCCGAAGTCCGCAAAGGATGGCAGCGCGCCGACCAATGAAGGACCGAAGTCGGAGATGATCACGTCGATGTCGTCATGCTTGGCAATCGCCGCCGTCAGCACCTGCTGGGTCAATGCCGGGTCCCAGTTCGTCACTTCGAACGGGGCGGCATTGACGAAGACATATTCCGGGCCAAGCACCGATTGCAGGCCCGCCAGTTCGTCCAGACCCTGGCTGTTGCCGGCCGGACCGCTGAGGAACAGCATGTTGCCGCCTTCGGGCAGAATCGACTTGATCCAGTTGCCCCAGTTCACGCCATCATTGAAGAAGGA
>JANOMH010000745.1:0-6219 GCA_031420215.1 Rhodobacterales bacterium
GCCTTCAACTGGCTGTTTAACGGCCCATTCAATCACCCCAAGGCGGACTTTGAAAATTAGAGCGGTTTGGGTTTTATGCGACGCATTCCCCCCGATCCCGCCCCGGCGAAGGCCGGGGTCCCGATGGCTCTCGTCAAAGCATCAAGGCCCCGGCCTTCGCCGGGGCGAGATCGGGCGAGGCGGTGAGCGATTCACATCAAACGCAAACCGCTTTAACTCGATCCGTGCTTGGATGATCGGACCAATCCAAACGTTGTCGTCTGGTCGCATGTCGCCACGATCAAACGAGATGTTGTGGATCATTGCATCATGAAAATCTGGCCAATTGCCAGCAGTTTCAAGAATGGATCTGCTATTCTCAACGTCGCGCAGAGGATCGAACGGTTGCATTTGTCATTTTGTCCTTTGCAATTAGCCAGCCTATTCCGTCGAGGTGATAATCACCTCAACCCGCCGGTTCAGATCGCGGCCTTCGGGGGTCAGATTGCTGGCCAAGGGCGACAGGAACCCCATCCCCTCGGCGGCTACCTGGCTGCGCGCAATCCCGTAATCCGTCACCAGCCGCTCCAGCACCGACCCCGCCCGGCGTTTGGACAAGGCAATATTGGCATCCAGCGCGCCCTGGCTGTCGGTATGCCCGACCAGTGCGACCCGGCGCGACGGATTGGCCAGCAGGTAGTCGGCCAGGGTTTGCAACGATGTAAACGGGCCAGGGCCAAGCTGGGCTGATCCGGTTTCAAAGGTCAGGTCGGACAGGATCACGTGGCCGTTCACCTCGATCTCGGCGGCGAAATCACCGGGGGTGGCTGTCGAAGTGGCGCGGAGCGGGGCCAGCGGGGCGGTCACAATGGCGGCGGCCTCGGTCGGCGGGCCAATCCGGGTGATTTGCAAGAACCCCGACAGGCTGGACCGGCTGACCAACAGGGTCACATATTCCGGCCCCTTATCAGTGTCGGCTTTGGCTGCAAGATACCGAAAATCGCCCAGATCCACATACATGGCGGGGGCGGCCATCACCTCGATCCCAAAGCGAAAATCGAACCCGCCGCAATGGCCGGTATCGCAGTCATACAGCACAACAAAACCGGCGGCGGTCAGCTGGTCGCGCAACGGGGCCAGAATCTGCAGGGTCGACAGGCCCTCAGCCTCGACCAGCCAGGCCTGTCGCTGCACTTCGCCTTCGACCGCAATACCGGGGACCTGGCCGTCGGCAAAGGGGCCGGTGGGCACCAGATAACTACCCAGTGCCAGCGTTTCTTCGGTCTGTAAACGCGCATTGCCGGGCACATCCAGCGTGACCGCACAGGCCGGATGCGCCAACAGGACTGTCAGAAAGACCAAAAAGCGGTTCATCAGGTTACGGACGTCACCATGTCAAAGCCGGATACGATAATGATACTGTCCCACAACACCCATCCCGAGGGAAGTGTACAGGGCATTGGCCCCCGGATTGGCCCGGGTGACAACCAGCGACAGGGTCTGCGCCGCATGTTCCTGGGCCCAACGCGCCGCCGCAATCAGCAGATGCCGGCCCAGACCCTGCCGGCGAAACTGCGGCAAAACCTCTAGCGCATGCAGCATGGCGTCCGGCCCGTGGCCGGCGACAAAGGCACTGCCCGCCCCCTGATCCTGCAAGCGGCCCAGAAAGCTGGTCTTTGGCCCAAGAGCCCGGTCCATGATGGCCAGCCGGGCCGGGCCGATCCCGCCCGCGGCCCAGATTTCGGCTTGCAGGGCCAGCGGCGGCCAGGCCCGAAAGGCGGTTTTAGGGGGTAGATCAAGGGCAGCCAATGCGCCTACCGGGGCGGCATAGGCGATGACCGGGTCTTTGATCACATAGCCCGCCGCCGCCAGTTCCGCGTCAAGGGTGTCATCACCGGGCCGGATCATGAAAAGCGGGGTTTGACCCAGATCCTGCATCGCCTGCTCTGCCAGCAACCGCTCGTCCGCCCCAACGGGCAGCCTCGCTGTGGCCGCACTTACCCGAGACCCGCCGCCTTGACCGTCCCGAATGGTCCAGGGCCCGACCTGATGACAGGCTGCGGCAGGCCATGTCGCATCCATCAGGGCAAAGATCATGCCGGAAACAGCCCCTTCAGCCGGGCCAGTGCTGCATCAATCAGTCCCGCATCATGCCCCCGGATCACAATATTGGCCCCATAAATCCCGTTTTGCTGAAATGGATAGGACCCGATCTGTAGCGCCGGGTAATCTTGTGCCAGGGCGGTCAGCGGTCCGGCAATATCGCCCTCGCCCCGCTCGATCCGCCAGGTCTGCGACAGCAGCGGCACGCCGCCCGTCAGCCCCGGCAGAACCGAGGCAACCATGGCCTGAAACACCGAAGGAACCCCCGCCATTACATGCACATTGCGGATCGAAAAACCGGGGGCCGCGCTGACCGGGTTGTCAATCAGCGCCGCCCCATCGGGAATCCGCGCCATCCGCAGCCGGGCCTCGTTCAACACAGTGCCCGACCGGTCATAATGCGCCTGCAGGATGGCGCGGGCATCAGCCCTGATCCCGATCGGCGTGTCAAAGGCTGTCGCAATGCATTCGGCAGTGATGTCATCATGCGTCGGGCCGATCCCGCCCGAGGTAAAGACATTGGCATAGGCGGCAGAAAGCGCCTGCACCGCCGCAATAATCGCGTCCCGGTCATCGGACACCACGCGCACTTCGCACAAATCGATCCCGACCTTGGTCAGTTCCCCCGCCAGATAATACATGTTCGAATCGCGGGTTCGCCCCGACAAAATCTCGTCGCCAATGACCAGCATGGCGGCGGTTGGATTTGGCATGAGTTGCTCCTGTTGTGCAGTAACGCTCTGTATAGCTGCCCAATTCCGCTTTGTCACAGTCCCGGATATGTCATCGCCCACAGATACTCCGGGGCCTAGATTCCCCGGCCCATTTGTCCTATCTGGGCGATACGCGCGGAAAAAGGACGATGCAGGTGGACGAACGCAGAGGACGGCTGACCAAGGACGGCATTCGCATCTATGAGGCTGCGGATGTCGCAGGTATGCGGCACGCGGGCCAGGTGGCAGCACAGATCCTTGACGATGTCGCTGCCCATGTCTTTGTTGGCCAGACGACCGGAGAGATCGACCGCCAGATTACCCAGATGATCCAGACACATGGCGTCATCTCGGCGACAATTGGCTACAAAGGTTATCAGCACGCCTCGTGCATTTCGATCAACCACGTCGTCTGCCATGGGATTCCGGGCGACAAGTCCCTCAAGGACGGCGATATTCTGAACATCGACGTGACCGTCATCGTTGATGGCTGGTATGGCGACAGCAGCCGGATGTATGTGGCAGGTAACCTGCCGCGCAAGGCAGAACGGCTGATCCAGGTCACCCATGATGCGCTGATGAAAGGGATCGAGGCGGCGCGTCCCGGTGCCACCTTTGGCGATATCGGCCACGCGATCCAGTCCCATGTCGAGGCGAACCGGATGTCGGTGGTGCGTGATTTCTGCGGCCACGGATTAGGCCGGGTGTTCCACGCCCCCCCCAACGTGCTGCATTACGGCCGGGCCGGGACCGGGCCCCGGTTGGAAGAGGGCATGTTCTTTACCATCGAACCCATGGTCAACCTTGGCCGGGCCGAAACCAAGGTGCTGGCCGACGACTGGACCGCTGTAACGCGGGACAAATCGCTTTCGGCGCAGTTTGAGCATTCGGTGGGGATCACCGCGACCGGGGTCGAGATTTTCACCCTGTCGCCGGGCGGGCGGTTTCATCCGACCTAGGGGCAATAAACCCGCTATCGCTAACCGGGTGCCCGCCGCCCCGCTACCATACCCACCCCTCTGCCAAATCGACCCGCTCACAGCCTGCTAACCGGGCCACCCGCTCCAACTCGGCCAGCAACCGGGCCTGTCGGCCTTTGCCGAACGCTACGCCAACCTCGGGCCAGAAGGCGCGGACGGACAAGTAAGGTGGGTTTGAACCCACCCTTGCCCTCTCGGCTTTGACATCAATCCGGCCAATAACCGTGGTCCCCTCAAGCACCGGAAACACATAATACCCGTATTTGCGCTGCGGCTCGGGCACGAAAATCTCGATCCGGTAATGGAAGCCGAACAACCGCTGAGCGCGGTTGCGGTCGCGCAGAGCGGGGTCAAAGGGGGATAGCAGGCGGACCCGGCCGGGCGGCTCCGGCACCGTGATATCCATCACATCCGGGCGGGCATAACTGCGGCGCAGGGTGCCATCGGCCCCTTCCACCTCGATCTCGATGATCCGGCCATCGGCGAGGGCGGCCTTGCACCAGTCGCGGCCATCTTCGGGGGTCAAAAGCCCCCAGAACGCGACCAGTTCGCCCGATGTGGCAAAGCCGAGCCGGTCCAATGCGCCCGAGCAGGCCCAATCCACGGTGTCCTGTGGATGATGCCGGACGGTGAGATGTTGGGCCGGAATCACCCGCTCGGTCAGGTCATAGACCTTGCGGAACCCATCGCGGCGGAGCACTGAAATCTGGCCGGTGCGCCAGAGGTATTCCAGCGCTGTCTTGGACGGATGCCAATCCCACCAGCCGGTCTTGCCGCGCACTTCGCCTGCGGCCAACTCGCCACTGGTGCATTCGCCGTGGTCGGATATGCGCTTCAACACGCCCTCAAACCGGTCCTCGAACTCGTGGGAATGCCAGGCTTTCCAGCGCTCGATCAGCCGGACCTCGTCTCGGGCGAAACGGTGGCGCCAATGTGGGAATGATGCGATGGGAATGACCGAGGCATCGTGGGTCCAATGCTCAAACACCCCCCGGTCGCGGGCCAGCAACTGTTCCAGCGCGCGGGGTCGATAGGTGGGGCGGCGGGCCCACAGAGTCAGGTCATGGGCGCGGGCCAAAGTGTTGACGCTGTCCAGCTGGACGAACCCCAGCGCTTCGACCAGGCCGGCTAGGTCGCTTTTGGGGGTGTCGGTCAGCAAATGGCGCGACAGAAACAGGCGGCGGGCGGCGAGGTTCGACAGAACGGGCATGGAATGGCTCAAAAGTAAGGTGGGTTTCAACCCACCCTACGCGAAATTGCCGCTCTGGACAGGGGCCGTAGCAATGCCTATCTGAGGGGGATCATGGCCAAGGAACCGCAGAACAAGAACTACAAAGTCATCGCCGAAAACCGGCGGGCCCGGTATGATTACGCCATCGAGGATGACATCGAATGCGGCATCATCCTGATGGGGTCCGAGGTCAAGGCGATGCGCGTCGGCCAGACCAACATCGCCGACAGCTATGCAATGGTCGAAAATGGGGAACTATGGCTGACCAACGCCTATATCGCCAAATACGACCCCGCCCGGCAATTCGGCCACGAGGAACGGCGCAAACGCAAACTGCTGGTGCGTGGGAAAGAGTTAGCCCGACTCTGGTCCGCCACCCAGCGCGAAGGCATGACCATCGTGCCCTTGGTGATGTATTTCAACGACAAGGGTTTGGTGAAGCTGAAGATTGCTACGGCGAAGGGCAAACAGAACCACGACAAGCGGGCGACCGAGGCCAAGCGGGACTGGGACCGGCAAAAGGCGCGGGTGATGCGGGAGCATGGGTGAGGGGGGGACTTCTTCCAATCGCTTCATTGCCGTTCAGGGCCTTCTTGAGTTTTCACCCTCAGTGGAATAAGTCGAAACAGCTGAATTTTACAGCTAGAAGCACATTATTGCGGTAAATACGTTGATTTTGGCTTTTCAATGGGCTAGACTGACGTGCGGAGGCCCAATGATTTACCGACTTGAAATCGAGAACTTTTACTCTGTACGCGAGCGGCAGGTGATTGACCTGACCGTCGGCAAAAAGGTGCCAGACGAACCCGGGCGGCTCGTGCCAGTCCATGATGGGGCAGAGGATCGAGCGCCTCAAGTGGTGGCGATTTACGGGGCCAACGCATCCGGAAAATCAAATGTTCTACGCGCCATCGCGTTCCTGTCTTGGTTCGTCCGGTTCAGCTTTCAGCATCAAGTGAAAATGGACCTCCCTTATCGGAAGTTCGAAACCCGAGCGAAAATTCACGCTCCGACGAGACTTTCAGTTACTTTCGCAGGGCTCGAAGAGCCCCTCAAACTGGGCGCAGCAAAAACCTGTCCCTATCTCTATGTGCTCGAGCTTTCGTCACGCGACCAAGAAGGGGACCGAATTCTGAGTGAAAGCTTGCATTATCGGCCAAGTGGAGCTTCTCGATTTATCCGGGTTTTCGAAAGGGATGAGGCGCGCAGCGTC
>JANOMH010000746.1:0-2989 GCA_031420215.1 Rhodobacterales bacterium
TCCGTTCCGATCCCCGACCCGGTGCGCGAAAAAGCCCGGCGCAGACCGGTGCTGGAAGGCGAGCTTCCTTCGCCCCTGCGCCCCCCATCGGGGTGCGTCTTTCGGACCCGCTGCCCAAAGGTGCAACCGGATTGCGCCGGAGACCGCCCGGCGATGATCGATTTAGGGAACGGGCATGGGGTGGCTTGCCCCTATCATGCGCTGCCCGAGGTTGCCTTGGCCTGATCACTGTGCCGGTCGGTCACCATCAAAGCCGCCATGATCTGATCCAGAACCAGCGCGCCATAACTCGCATTGGCATGGGCGATGTCATCGCGGTCATGCAGGGCCCCCCGATCCGGACCAAGCATTTCTGACCCGATCATGTAGCGGCTGGCGGTGAAAAGCTGTTGCGATATGGACTGTGCCGGTTGCGGCAGGAACCGGGTGCCCGATGGGGCCAGCGCCGCAATCGCCGCTGTTTCAAACAAGCGGGCGATCGCTGCTGCATCGCCCGAGCGGATCGCGATTTTATGCAGCCTGGCCGCCGGGTGGCGCATGGTCAGGACCCCGTCACTCAGCCTTGGTTGTTCGGCCAGAAAGATCGGACAGGATGTGCCCGCGCGCAGGCGCATAGCCAATTGCGCGCCCAAGCGTTGCGATAATATAGCGCAAACAATCGCTTGTGCCGCATTTTTCGAAATCAGCTGTTGCCGCAGGCAGGCCAGATCAGGGCAGTCCGCCACCGACGGTAACCCCGGCCAGCGCGCATCGCGGTAAGGTTGGACCGCCGTCAATAGCGTCATCGAGCCGCCGACGACCACGAATAAATCCTGCGCCGACAAGTCAAGACTTGCGATGCCGCTGAGCCTTTGCAGGGCCTGTCGCGTGGCAAGAGCAGTGGGAACCAGATACCCGCCCTCAACCTTGGTATGTAGCAGCAGGCTGCGGGGGGCTGCGACAAAAGTCGGGCAAATGTCGGCCCACCGCCCCGGATGCTGCGCCCAGGCCCGGCGCAACGCGGCCACATGGCTGTTGCCGATGATGCACAACCGCATGTCAGGGCCCGGTGCCGGGATGGGCAAAGGCTTCAAGCAGAAGCTCTTCACATTGAACCCCGGCGGGTGTGTGCCGGCCAGGCGAAGCTACAGGTGCTGCGCTGCCTGACAACCCATGTGCGGCCAAAAAGAACGCCATCACCCGCGCGACCCCCGCCGCCGTAACCTCGCGCAGGTTTGGAGCAAACCAATCCCCGGCCATGGCCGGATGGGTCAGCAGTTCATAAGACGGCACATAATCTGCATCCGCCTGGGCCGCTGAAAATTCGCCGGCAGCGGCGCGCAGGGTTGCCTTGGCCAGACTTGAGGCATTCAACACATGCGCCCCGGTGGCTGTTGCCGTCAACGGCACGGGCGACACAGAGAGCAGCAGTTGCATGCTGGGGTGAAAGCCCTGTAACTGTTGGAAAATATGGTGCAGGTCGGTCAACACTTCGGCATGGGTCTGCACATGCAGCTGATGCAGTTCCGGGTCAAACTGCCCGGCAATCACCCCGGGACAGCTGGGCAGCGCCCGGCCTGTGCGCCGGTCCAGCCAGATTTCAGTCAGACCAAGGGTCAGGATCATCACATCCGCCTGCCGCAACATCCGGGCGGTGCGGGCCAGATGATAGCGCCGGTGCAGCAACACCTCGGCGGCACTGTCCAGCCCGCCGGGTTCGATTGCCGGGCGCAGGGCGTCGTAAAACCGGCCCCCGGATTGCCAGACAAGGGTCGGATCAGGCTGCCCCGACGCCAGGTCGGTCAACAGGTCGCGCATTTGCCGGGTCGAATAGATATTGCCATACCGCCCGGAATACAGCCCGTAGCCATAGCGCCCGGCCAGTCCGGCAGGCATCGACGCCGGGGCCGGTTCGGCCTCCAGAACATTGCAACCGGCCGCGCGCAAATGCCCGGCGATATGTTGCGCAAAGCAACTGCCTGCGGTGGCAATACGGGTGGTGGGGCTGATGCGGACCTTCGGATCGTACAGCCCCGGAAAACTGTCCCGGTCCGTGGCCACGACCCCGCTGTGCCAGAACGCTTGGGGCGGAAGGCTGGTGTAGGGATGGGGCAAGGCTACCTCTTTGGCTTTGGTTGGGGCAGTATCGGGCCAAGGTCTTCAGATTTCTTTACCAAGCACCAGCTTGACCAGCGTCCTTGCGCCCCCGAAAGTGTTTCAAGCAATCAAGGGACCACCGATGACCAGCCAACCGCAGCAGCCCTTGGGCGCACAAATCTCGCAGATGCTGCATGACCGGGGGGTGCGGGTGATTTTCGGTATTCCGGGGGTGCATAATCAGGAACTGTATCGCGGCATCGATCAGGCGGGCCTGCGCCATATTCTGGCCCGGCACGAGCAGGGGGTGGGGTTCATGGCCGACGGCTATGCCCGCGCCACGGGCCGCCCGGGGGTTTGTTATGTGATCACCGGCCCCGGCCTGTGCAATATCATGACCCCGATGGGGCAAGCCTATTCCGATTCAGTGCCGCTGCTGGTGATTTCAAGCTGTCTGAACCCCGAGGATAGGGGCCGGGGCCGGGGGCGCCTGCACGAGATGAAGGATCAGCGGGCCGCCGCCGAGACCGTGTCAGACTGGTCGGTGCAGGCCGCCGATGCGGCGGGGGTCTATCATCTGATCGACCGGGCCTTGGATGAATTTCAGTCCAGCCGCGCAAGGCCCAAACATATTCAGGTGCCGATGCGGCTGCTGGAAGCGGCGGTGGACCCTGCGCCACCATGGCGGCAAACTGCGCTGTTGGCCGATCCGGGGCGGTTCGGTCTGGAGGCGCTGATGCCCCGGCTGGTCGCCTCCCGCCGCCCGTTATTGATTCTGGGCGGAGGGGCTGTGCGGGCAAGTGTGCTGCCCTTGCTGGCGCGGATGGGGGCGGCGGTGTTCGAGACACAGGCCGGGCGGGGCATCGTGTCGCCCGACTATCCGCTGCATTTCGGCGCGACGCTGGAACGGGCC
>JANOMH010000747.1:0-6692 GCA_031420215.1 Rhodobacterales bacterium
ATCGACGTGAATTTCCCCTGCCGGGATGCCCGGCTGGATACTGACAATCCGCGGCATAAGTTCGTCGGGCAGCGGTTGTGAAGCGGTTGCCTCATCATGGGCGACGGCCCCGGTAGGGCCCAAAGCCAGCGTGGCCAGTCCTGTGGCCATGAGAGTGCGGCGATGTAACATTCAACAAACCCCTGTTTGCGTCTGACGTAAGGCAGGTTGTCCGTTGGACGCAAGATCGATCTGAATTTGAGCCTGTTGCCTCTCGTGTATCCGCAAAGTCAAATCCGTTACCGTGCAGAGTGAGACGTCTTCAGGGCGAATGAGGACTGTCAAGCTTCTCCAATTGCCGGTTCCTGCAGGCTGCCGGAACAATCGCTCGACTTGTTTGTCACAACGGTCTGAAAAAAATACGAAACGCAGCGTTGTGACTTGATGGTCGCTGACGATCTGGAAAAGCGTAACTTGGAGTAGTCGAGGCGCCGCTCAGGCCCTCCGGGAGCCGGTACATCAGGATGATATGCAAGGGTTTTGACCGTCGGGAGATCATTGGTTCACTTTTGTCAGCGTCGTTCCTGCTGACCCGTCCGGCGCGCGCACACGAGGAGCAACCCTTTGAACTGCCGCAGGATTACCTGCCAAGGTTGATCGAAGTCGACGGGTGGCTGCCGGCCGACACAATCCATGTGTTTCCCGATCAATTCCGATTGTATCTGACGCTGCCGGGCAGTCAGGCGCTGCGCTATACGGTAGGGGTCGGCCGCCCCGGGCTATATCATGCCGGGCAGTTCACTGTTGGGGCAAAGCAGGAATGGCCCTCTTGGCGGCCAACAGCGCAGATGATTGCCCGCGATCCCGACGCTTACGCGCAATATGCCGATGGCATGCCGGGCGGCCCTGACAATCCGCTGGGCGCGCGGGCACTATATCTATTCGACGATATGGGGCGAGATACGGCGCTGCGCATTCATGGCACAAACAAGCCCCGGACCATTGGATCTGCGGTGTCAAATGGCTGCGCGCGGCTGACCAACGACCATATCATCGACCTTTATGACAAGGTGCAGATCGGAGTGCCGGTCTATCTGCATGATCAAACGTCGACATGACGAACGGGCAGAGAACCAGAGCAATGAGAAAGCCCGGAAGGGACAGGACGCATACTTTCCGGTTCGGTTTCAACACCGGCAGATGCCAATGTTTTGGTCGACCCACACCTGAAAGCCATTGAAAAATGGGGGCCGGGGTTCTAAAAGAAGAATATTGAGGTGCTGACCGGAATGGCCGTCACCCGAAGTCGGATGATCCCCAGCCGTGTGACCAAGCAAAAATGACCCGGAACGGGCAAGGGCAGGCATGAAAGAATCAACAGCCTTCGGGCTCGTCTTGGGCATAATGCTTTTTGGAGCGGGCGCTTGGTTTGTTGCCAGTTTGACAGCTTCTACCCCCGACCTTGTCGCTGAGGATGCCGCGCCTGGGACAACCGGTGCGGTTATGGCCGAAGTTCAGCTTCCCGCAACGCTTTCGGCCGAGGCTGCGACTGGCAAGACCTATTTTGACGCGGTTTGCGCGTCTTGTCATGGCGCGAATGCGGCGGGTCAGGACGGCGTGGCGCCGCCACTTGTGCATCAGCTTTATGAACCATCGCATCATGGTGATGAAGCGTTCGTTGTTGCGGCACGCATTGGGGTGCGCGCCCATCACTGGCCATTTGCGAGCATGCCGCCGTTGGAGCAACGACTGACCGATGGTGAACTTGCAGCGATCATCCGCTACGTGCGAGAACTTCAGCGCGAGAACGGTATTCTGTGATGGCGTGGCGGTCAGGCATAAGACACTTGGCTCAATCGTGTAGAACAGTGCTTTCGATCTGCGTCCTTGCGATTGCTGTGATCTTTTCGCCCGCAACTGCGCCAGAAGTCCATGCCGGATCAGGCCCGGTTGCCACCGTGGTACTGGCCGCACAGGTTCAACAATCGTCATCCTGTCATTCGATTCCTTTTTGTGCGATATTTCCGGCACCTGCCGAAGCCCATGTTGTGGTCCGCAAAAAGTCGCAGGCCATTCGGTTCGGCCTGAACGACAACGCAGCGCTGGCACAGTTTCGCCCGGTTTTTGATACACCACCTCCCCGCGTCTGACACTGACATAGACAGGCTCCCGGGCCTGGACCGAGCAGCAATCAGACAGGTGAAAAATGTTCAAGAACAAGATTATGGGCGCAATAGCCCTGTGTGCCGTTGGCGCAGCGGCACTGGCGCATAACGGGGCTACAGGTGTCGTGATGGAGCGCATGACGGGCATGGCCGCGATGCGCGATGTGATGCGCGATCTGGCACCAATGATGCAACAGCAGGTGCCTTATGACACGCGTAGGGTGCAGGAACATGCAGCTACCCTGATGGCACATGCGGGCGACAACATGGTCAGGCTTTTCCCGGAAGAGCCGGTTGCAGCGGCATCGTTTTCAAAGCCCGAAATATGGCAGGACTGGGACCGCTTCAAAGCCTTTTCAGAAGAACTGCGGCTGACAGCCTTTGGGCTGGCGACCGCCGCGCCCAATGGTCTGGTGGCACCTGCTTCCATTGCGGCCGGAACTTCCGCCGCAGACCCCATGACCGGAATGGACCACAGCGCCATGCAAATGGCGACGCCGCAGGACGGTTTCACCGTCGCGGAACTGATGGGGGTGACCCCGCTTGCCATGACCACGCCCATGGTGGCCAATGCGCCTTTGGCAGATGAACAGGCTGGCGGCATCGATTTTGCCGCGATGGCGGCCGATGACGTGTTCGAAATGGTCAGTCAGACCTGTTCGTCTTGTCATGCCCTGTTCCGAAACGGCGACTGACATGCGCGGACTGATCCGAACGGCGACAATGCTGGGGGTGGCAGGTCTTGCCGCTGTTTTCACCATTGCCAGATGGCCGATTGCCGAAGCGACCCCACTTGGAATGCTCGCAGGCGATGCATATCGCGGGGCATATCTGGCCCGGTCATCGGGCTGCATTTCGTGCCATACCACTGTCGGCGGGACGGCACTTGCCGGGGGCGCGCCGCTTGATACGCCGTTTGGCAGTTTCGTCCCGCCGAACATCACCCCGGACCTTGACGGCGGGATCGGGGGCTGGACGCAGGACCAGTTTGCGGTGGCGTTGCGGCAGGGCGTGCGCCCCGATGGCAAGGCCTATTATCCGGCCTTTCCATACGAGTTCTATGCCGGGTTTTCCGATCAGGACATCGCCGATCTGTGGGCCGCCATGCAGACCGTCCCCCCGGTGTCTGAAGCCGCGCCTGCGCATGATGTCAGCTTTCCGTTCAACCTGCGCTGGGGCCTGAAACTGTGGCGCGCGCTTTATATGTCGCCGTCCGCAGTGTCGCCGGTGCTGGGCCGATCCGAAGAGTGGAACCGGGGGCAACAGCTTGTTGGCGGGGCCGCGCATTGTGCCGCCTGCCATACCGGGCGCAATATGCTCGGCGGCCTGAAAGACAGTGAAGCGCTGGCCGGCAATGATACTCTGCCGGGTGGCAGTGTGGCCCCGTCAATTCTGGCACCCGATCTGGTGGCGCGGGGCTGGACTGTTGCCAACATGGCCTATGCGTTGCGCACCGGGGTGATGCCTGACGGCGATGTGTTCGGCGGCAGCATGGCCGAGGTGGTGCAGGCGGGCACCTCGTTTCTGGACGAGGCCGACCGAGTTGCGATTGCCACCTATTTGCTGGACCAACCGGGCGCTGCGTTTGCGGTCATCCCGGCTATTGCAGCCGAAGGGACAGCGGGCATGGTCCATACGCCGGGGATGGTGATGCCATGATCGCCAGAATTGCTGCGGCAGCAATCGGGGTGCCGATGCTGGCGCTGGTCACCGTGCTTATCTGGGGTGCGCTGCGCGGGCCAGCTCCTCCCGCCATAGTTGACCGGCAGAGCGGACCATCGGCGAGTTTGTCAGAGCAACTTTCCGAGGGGCTGATCGAGATAGAGGTCTATCTGCCGGGCGACAGGACCTACCTGATCGACATCCGGTTCTCGTCAGACCCGACATCGACCATCTTGTCCGGAATGCCGCCTGACGTCACGATGGCCACGGCAGACATGCATATGGACGGCTTCAGTCCGCCCTTGGAATTGATCAGTGCCGGGGTTTGGCAGGCAGGAGGCAAGGTGACCATGGCCGGAAACTGGATCATCAGCGTCGGGTATGGCCAAGACTTCGCCGAACTGCCATTTCGTGTGGAATAGGAGCAGGGCATGCCAGTAACACTGTCGCTTTGGGTGGATGTTCAGACCTACAAGGCCGGGCGTGGCCTGCTGGTCGCGGCCCTGAGCTTTGCCGCGACTGGCACGATCACGGCGGTATGGACCAATCCGTTTTTCACCCGCATGACCGCGATTGGATCATGAGAGATACCGGCGCTGGTCACGGTAGCGGTGTTGGCAGGCGTGTTCACTGCCGTCCGGCCCCCGGCCTGCCGGACCGCAAAGGCCGGGATCGGCGGTATCGCCTCTTTCCTCGGGATTGCCTGTCCGACCTGCAACAAGGTGCTGATGCTGATTTTCGGTGGCGAGGCGTTGTTGCGCTGGTTCGATCCGGTCCGACCACTGCTCGCTCAGATCGGAATCGGACTGCTGTGCCTTGCCATTCGCGTCAATTGGCGCAGGCGGCCGGCCTCGATTTCACCGCCGTTGATTGTTGGAAGCCGGTGATGCGGCATACCGGCAGGGCCATTCAGGTCAGCCAAGCAGTATCGCATGCTGGCCGAGGAAAACCGGATCAACCTGCAAATGATCGCGCCGGGCCGGGGTCGGATTCTTGACCGGAATGGCTTAACTTTTCAGAGTGTCCTGTTTCGATAGCTGGCTGCCATTTCTGATCCGCCACTGGCAAAGTCAAAGCATCCATCCAGCTCACAATTGTCCTGAGAGCCAACCCATAATTCCCAACCTGACAGTGGTTTCCGGCGCTCTCTTGTTCAGTGAACAACCGGGCCGTGATTGAACGGGCGTTTTTCAGTGTCCTGATCTGGCGGTAGAAATGGTCCATCGGCACGTAGTGATCTGCGTTTCCGGCCAGTAACAGCACATCCTGCGTGATGAGTGGCGACACATCCGCCGTGGTGTATTTCGCGATTTTAGTCAGGTAATCATACGGCGATGACGTTCCGGTCACATGCATACCCTGCGCGACCCCCCACTCGGCCACTGGACTGGTGCGGGCAACGCGACGGGCCATCTGGTTCACGAAGGCTCTGGCCCGCATTTTAAGCAGGCTCATGACAATGTAGCGCTTCAGCCGACTCACTTGGCGAAGATTGACGTCCAGCGCATCCGTAAAAACGTCATACGCGATGACGCGATCGATGCGCGGCTCATAGGCCGCAGCGCGCATCACAAGGCATCCTCCGATCGAAAGTCCGCACTGCGTGACGTGGTCAAGTTTGAAATAGTCCAGAACTACCTTCACCGGCTTGTGCCAGTCAGCGGTCATTGGCAGGTTTGAATCGTTAAGCGCACCGCCCTGACCCGGCCCCTCAAAGGCAATGACCTCGTATCCCTGATCGCGCAGATACAGAAGGGCTGCAATCCAATCCTCGGTATAACTGTCGAATCCTACGAAGAAGACAATCGTTCCCTTGGATGGAACGGGCGTGAAACCATAAGCGGGCAGGAAACCAGTGATGGCACCCTCACTAAAGGGCACCTGATACCGGTCCTTTGGATCCAGTTCGTAGACGGACCTGACGGCGGCAAGAAAGCTGGCGCGAGCCGTTTTGCGATCCGGGTCGCCCGGTTGCATGAAAAACTCGGCAGACCGATAATAGGTCCCCGCCCGCAGCACGTGACCATGCGCTGCGGCGGTTTCGGCCAGCGCCAGAAACTCCCGCTTCCAGTCGGCGTAATTCGCGATGCGGGGGGCGATGTTGCGCATATCGTCCAGCATGGTTTTTTCGCCGACCCCGCTGAACCAGCGGTTCATCTGGAAATTCATGCTGACATCGGGGTGCAGTTGATGAAATCCGATTGAAAACGTGGTCGTTCGCATTGGGTATCTCCCTCCAACTTCAGTTCAATTCCAAGAATACCTGCTAAAGATCAAACGGTGGGCAATGGCTTTGCATCTGCACCGGGCTGATCCGCCGTCTGCCCGGCAGCCGCAACCCGTCGAGCTTTGTGCGTTTAAGCAGCAGCGCGTTGATCGCCACCAGTGCCGAACTGCCCGACATCGCCAGCGCTGCAACCTCGGGGCTGAGCACGAAGGGATAGAACACCCCTGCCGCTACCGGGAATGCGATCAGGTTGTAGCCGGTCGCCCACCAGAGGTTCTGATGCATCTTGCGCAGGGTGGCGCGTGACAGGGTCATCGCCCCCACCACGTCATAGGGATCGCTTTTCATCAGCACCACATCGGCGCTTTCAATCGCCACATCGGTGCCAGCACCAATGGCAAAGCCCACATCGGCCTGGGTCAGGGCGGGGGCGTCGTTGACCCCGTCGCCGACCATGCCGACCTTTTCACCCCTGGGCCTGCAATTTCTTGATCTTGTCGGCCTTTTGCCCCGGCAGCACATCGGCCAGCACAATGTCGATACCCAGAATTCCGGCGATCTTTTTGGCGGTCCCGGCGTTGTCGCCGGTCAGCATCGCCACTTTGACGCCCTGCTCATGCAGCTTCTTGATCGTGGCAATCGCCGTCGGACGCGGCGCA
>JANOMH010000748.1:0-2530 GCA_031420215.1 Rhodobacterales bacterium
AAATCCATCGCCACCCATCCGGCCAGCACCACGCACCAGCGGTTGCCACAGGATCAGAAAGACCTGCTGGCGATCACCCCGGGGCTGGTCCGGCTGTCGGTCGGACTGGAGGGGGTCGAGGACTTGCTGGCCGATCTGGAACAGGCGCTAGCGCAGGCATAGGACACTGCGCCCGATGACCTTTGGTCTGCCTCGGGCGGGCTTGGCCCCGGTTATTGGCGCTATGACGCCCGTAAATTGTGAAGTTCGGCCAAAGTCTTTCCGATCTTGAAGATCGTCGCATTCAGGCCCGCCAGTTTCTTGTCGCCAGCATCGTCAACCAGCTCCAACAGTTTTCCGATCTGCGCCCCGTGCTGGGTCTTGCGGGCTTTGGCGGCCTCTTTGATGATCTTTTCATAAGCGTCAAGCTTTTGTCGGGTAAACTTGCGCGTTTCCAAAATCTTCACCTTTACCTTCCTCAGCTCCTCGATGGACTTTTCCAACGCTGAAATATCAGCTTCAAGTGAATCGATTAGCTTGTCCAGGGCATCGTAGTTCGGCCCAAGGTCGAGAGTGAAATTTTTCTTCACAAAATCTTTTCCAAAATCCTCTTCAAGATTGGATTTCAGCAAGTTCCATTTCTTACGGGCATCGCTCATTTCTGATCCATTCAAACTCAGTTTGTGTTGAATACATGCGATTTTGTTAAACGAGAGATTGAACGCCTGTCAAGTGCAGCACACCTTTAACCTGCCACTCGCGGTCCATATCGTCGGGTGGCATGGCAGCCTGCGGCACGGCTGGGGAGAGGCGCATCGGGGGCGGACCGTTTTCAAGGATCGACGATACCTCAGCCGCAGGCTGGGCCCGGATGGCGCAGTCAAGGGACTTGAAATTTGTCCTGATGCAGGTCACAAAGGAGTGATCTCACTGCCATTCAGATCGAACATTTCAGCAAGGGATAACCAGATGAAACGGGCGTTGATTGCGGCATTTCTGTTTTGCGTTTCGGCATCTGTCGGCACGGCGCAAGATATTGGCGGGCGTTACGCCGTCGCCGGAACCAATGTCGATGGCACGCCCTACGGCGGCGAGGCCATGATTACCCTGACCTCAGAAACCACCTGCGAGATTGAGTGGATGACCGGCGAGACATCGTCCACCGGGATCTGCATGCGCAATCAGAATGCGTTTTCGGCAGGCTATGTGCTGGGCGATGCCGTCGGGCTGGTGATTTACGAAGTGATGGCGGATGGCACGCTGAATGGAATCTGGACCATCGCCGGGCAGCCGGGCACCGGAACCGAGATCCTGACCCCACAATAGCCGCGCGACCGGGCGGCTTTGCGCCGGCTTGGTGGACTTTGGCGGGATGCGCCCCATATGTCGCATTCCGCCCCTAAAGGAAGCCACTCCATGACCGTCCACATTCCTGCCCTTAATCCGGCCCCTAATCCGGCCTTAAGCGCCAGCTATCCTCAGGATTTCGTTGCCGACGCGGCTTACCGCGCAACCATGCCGGATCTGCAGAATGGTCCGGCCAGTCTGATCAAGGGCGCGCGCCAGCAGATCCAACATGTGGGTATCTCTAATTTCCGTTTGCCGATCCGGTTTCAGACCCGCGACGGGGCTGAGTTAACATTAGAGACCAGCGTTACCGGCACGGTCAGTCTGGACGCAGGCAAAAAGGGCATCAACATGTCCCGGATCATGCGCAGCTTTTACAAGCACGCCGATCAGACCTTCAGCTTTGAAGTGATGGAGCGGGCCCTGGACGACTATCTGTCTGATCTGGACAGTTTCGATGCCCGGTTGCAGATGCGCTTTTCATTCCCGATGCGGGTGCAAAGTCTGCGCTCGGGTCTGTCCGGATTCCAGTATTACGACATCGCGTTGGAATTGGTGGAAACCGCCGGGCAGCGCCAGAAGATCATGCATCTGGATTATGTCTATGCTTCGACCTGCCCCTGTTCGCTGGAATTGTCCGAACATGCCCGGACCGTCCGGGGCCAACTGGCCACGCCGCATGCGCAACGCTCGGTGGCGCGCCTGTCGGTCGAAGTGACGCCCCGCGCTGGCGTGCTGTGGTTCGAGGATCTGATCGCCATGGCCCGCGCCGCCGTCCCGACCGAGACGCAGGTGATGGTCAAACGCGAGGACGAACAGGCTTTTGCCGAGCTTTGCGCCGCCCATCCGATCTTTGTCGAAGATGCCGCCCGGCTGTTTTGCGCCCAATTGCAAGCCGATCCCCGGATCGGCGATTTCCGGGTGCTGGCCAGCCATCAGGAAAGCCTGCATTCCCACGACGCGGTCAGCCTGCTGACCGAGGGGCCGACCTTTGCCGCCCAAAGCCTGGACCCGCGGCTGTTCGGGACATTGGTGCATGGGGGCTGATCAGGCCGCCTTACCGCTGCCTACGGCCCCTTACCTTTGCCAGTCGCTTGCCGTGGCCCCTTAACCACCCGAGGACGACACCTAATCGCAAGGGCGGTTGGATTTGTAGGTGGCGGGGCCACAAAACGCGTGGGTTTCACCCAACCTACCTAGGGTG
>JANOMH010000749.1:0-3842 GCA_031420215.1 Rhodobacterales bacterium
TGGATGGCTCGACCGGTTATTATTCCTTCGGGTTTGCCCGCGCTGACAGTGGGATCACCTCGATGGAAGATGCGGCAGGCAAGTCGTTTGCCTTTGCTGACCCCAACTCCACGTCGGGATACCTTGTCCCCGCAGCCGAACTGGGCGCGACCTATGGCGATCTGGAAGCCTATTTCGCCTCGGTCGCCTTTTCGGGCGGTCACGAGCAGACCATCGTCGGTGTCGCCAATGGTGATTTTCAGGCTGGTGTGTCCTGGGCAGATGGCCTGGGCAACTGGGAAGACGGTTATACCAACGGTGCCTTCCGCAAGGCCGCCGATGCTGGTCTGGTGAACATGTCCGACCTGGTCCAAATCTGGCAGTCGGCCCTGATCCCCGAAGGTCCAATGGTGGTCCGGTCGGCTCTGCCGCAGGATGTCAAAGACGCCGTCATACAGTTGACCGCGGATCTTCATGAAACCGACGCAGAATGTGCTTATGGCGTTGCTGGCGGCGAAGCCAAAGACTTTGTTCCAGTGACTCTTGATGTTTACGAAGGCGTCCTGGCTGCCCGTCGTTTGCAAGACGCCCAATAATTTCAGCACGATGCTTCGGGTCCCGCCATTACGGCGGGGCCCGAATTTATTCCCTTGAACCAAAAGCCGGGGTCATCGTGGCAGATACTTCCGTCAGCCCGGGCCAGATTGCGCCCAAGATCGGGCCGCAGATCAAAGTGGCTTATGCCGATGCGGTCCGCCGCAAGCGGCTGTATAGCGGCATATTGCTGTTGTTGTTCTTTCTGCTGATGGCCAGTGGCTTTCAGGCGGCGCAGCAACGCAACGCCGGGGATTTTTTGCCCGGACTGGCCCAGCTGGGTGATTTCCCCAGTGAAGTCATCAGCGAGGCATGGGCCAACCGCGCCAATATTCCCGGCCTGATGGCCGAACATTTCCGGTCTTTGCTGGAAACGATCAACATCGCCGCAGTGTCCACCATGGTCGGCGCGCTGATCGCGTTCCTGATCGCCCCGCTCAGCACCCGCGGGCTGGCACTTTGGCCCCGGCTGATCCCGGTGTTTCGCCGGGTGCTGGATGTGATGCGGGCCTTTCCCGAAATCATCATCGCCCTCGTGCTGATCTATATACTGGGCGGCGGCCCGGTGCCCGCGATGATCGCCATTGCGCTGCATACGGCGGGTGCCTTGGGCAAGATGTTTTCCGAAGTCGCTGAAAACGCTGACCTTAAACCGATGGAGGGGTTGACCTCGGTCGGGGCCAACTGGACCCAGCGGATGTGGTTCGGCCTGGTCCCCCAGGTCGCCCCCGACTGGTTCAGCTACATGCTGCAGCGGTTCGAGATCAACATCCGCGCCTCGGCCATTCTGGGGTTCGTCGGCTCGGGCGGGATCGGCTATGACCTGAAAATCGCGATGCAATGGGGCCAAGGCCGTTACGACAAAGTCGTGGCGATTTTCCTGCTGCTGTTCATCACCATCGTCGTCGTCGATCAACTGTCCAGCGCCTCCCGCAACACTCTGGTCAAGGGGCGCAGCGTATGAGCATGTCAGCTGAAGTGTCCACTGATCAGAATGCCACGATCACCCGGCTGTTCGCCCGCAAGCGGCTGTTTGCAATGGCGCTGCCTGCGATCATTCTGGCGTATTTCGCCTATATCTTTGTGGCCTTTGATGTAGCCGGTCTGGCCAGCCGGGCCCGGATGGACAATGCCCGCATTCTTATGTCGGATTTCTGGTCGCACAAAACCCACGTGACCCGCGACAATACCAGCGGTGAGGTTGTCGTCGCCATCGAAGGCGAAAACAAGGGCACCTATCCCGAGGGTATGCTGCCCGAATGGGTCACCATGGCGAACGGCGTCACTACCATTGATCTGGGCGAAGGCCATCAGGTCATCTATGAGGGCGTGACCGCCCGCTATATCGCCCCCGGCTATGGCACGATCCTGATCACGTCTGAAAATGGCAAAGTCACGCTTGATGCCCCCCAGCCTCTGCCCGACTGGATCGAAGCGGCCGAAAACCGGGTGCAGGTCACCACACCACACGGCCGGTTTTCTGTCACCCGCAACCGCACCGAAACCTTCAAATACGAGGCCGGGTGGGAGCTGTTCTTTTTCACCCTCGACAGCCCGTTCTATAACAAGGGGCCACTGACACTGCTGTCAATGGCAGTCTCAGGTGACCGGGTGGACCCGGCGCAATCCAACGTGGCACATATGTTCAGCGATTTCTGGAACAACAAGATGTGGCGGCACAAGGACGTCGCTTGGGCGATTTCCGAGACGATCCTGATGGCGTTTCTGGGCACCTTCATGGGGGCGATCATCGCCCTGCCGCTGGCGTTCATTGCCGCCTCCAACTTTACCCGCTTTGCTGCTTTGCGCTTTGCCATGCGCAGAGTGTTCGACTTTGTGCGCGGGGTGGACGGGTTGATCTGGACGATCATTCTGGCCCGCGCCTTTGGTCCGGGGCCAATGACCGGGGCCTTGGCAATCCTGATCACCGACACCGGGGCGTTCGGCAAACAATTCAGCGAAACGCTTGAGAATATTGATGAAAAACAGGTGGAAGGCATCAGGTCTACTGGTGCTACTGCGATCCAGCGGGCGCGATTCGGGGTGATTCCGCAGATCACGCCGGTGTTGTTGGGGCAAGTGCTCTATTCGTTCGAATCCAACACCCGCAGTGCCACGATCATCGGAGCGATTGTCGGTGGCGGGATCGGCCTGTTGTTGACCCAGGCGATCAGCACGCAAAAGGATTGGGAGGAGGTCGCCTATTACATGGTGCTGATCATCCTGATGGTGATCTGCATCGACACCCTGTCCGGCTGGCTGCGTCGCCGCCTGATCCGGGGTTAAAATGCCTCGACTTCACCCCGACAGCCCGCATTTGGAGGCCGAAGTCGACCTGACCGAGGTCACCTTTGGGCGCTATACCGAGGTGGGCAAGGGCAGCCGGATTTCGAACGCTCACATCGGCGACTACTCTTACTGCGACCGCTACACCGATATCGCCAATACCACGGTGGGCAAATTCGCCAATATTGCCAGTTTCGTGCGGATCGGGGCGACGGATCATCCGTTGGACCGGGCGGCCTTGCATCATTTCATGTATCGCTCGGCTGACCTGTGGGATGATGCGCCTGATGATACAGCGTTTTTCACACATCGAAAATCCCGGCGGGCGGTGATTGGCAACGACACCTGGCTGGGTCATGCCTGCATGATCAAGCCTGATGTGACTGTCGGAGATGGGGCTGTCGTTGCCTCGGGCGCAGTCGTCACCCGCCACGTGGCCCCTTATACGATTGTCGCGGGCAATCCGGCTCGGCTGTTGCGGGTCAGGCAACCACCGGAAATTGCCGCGCGGCTGATCGCTTTGGCCTGGTGGGATTGGGATCATGCGCGGCTGCGCCGGGCCCTGGCCGATTTCCGGTCAATGCAGGCCGAATCGTTTCTGGAGGCATATGGCGGTTAAAGCGGGTTGCTATTGTTGTGACTCAGCGGACCCGCTTTAACCTTTTGTTTTAACGCGCATTTTATTCCAAAAAACCGCTTCGCACTTTTTGGAATGCGCTATGAACCCGCCTATTCCGCCGCCAGTTGCAGCGGTTGGCCCATGGCCACAAACCTGTGCGCCGCAGCACCGGACAGATAAGCGATGCGGCCCGCGACAATAGTGCATTCGACATTGCGGGTCACTTTGTCGATGATCACCAGATCAGCCCGTTTGCCCGGCGCAATGACGCCTCTGTCAGCCAGCCGCATGATCTGCGCCGGAGCGGCCGAAATCATCGCCCAAGCCTGCGGCAAGTCACGCAACCCCTGATCAACCAGAGTAA
>JANOMH010000750.1:0-2691 GCA_031420215.1 Rhodobacterales bacterium
CAGGTTGGACCAATGTGGATAGCCTTCGGTTTCCCATTCAAACCAGCCTTTGTTGATCCACATATTCCACAACATGCGAATGTCGTCAGGACAGGGCATCAATGGCGGTCCGACCCGACCTGGCGTATCGTTCATTTCGGCCAAGATTTCAGGCGTGTAGGATGAATAGTGGTTCCAGAACGACATGAATACGTCGCGCGGATCGCGCCCGACAATAATATATTTGGTGTCTTTTCGCAGGCTTAAACCGTCCCTCGGCAGGTGGCTCTTCAGGCATCGGCGATGATCCTGTGCCTCAAGTTGTGCGACGAGTTCGTCAATGGGTTGCAGGCGCATATCGACCCATGGCGAGAAGTCGTTTATAATACGCACCTTGAGGTCCTGAAAAATAAGATGCAGCACAATGTTTTGCGTCCACGTCGTGCCACATTTGTAGGGTGTCGCAACGACAACATCACCAGCCCGTTCCGAGATATGGTCCCAGCGCGTGCTGTCCAACAAGAAATTCTGGTAAATGTGCTTGCTGTTGGTTGTTGCTTTTTCCAATGCAATCCCCCGGTTGATTTTGTAGGGCAAACGGTATTATCGACCCTATCACGCCGAAGATGTGAGTCAACCGTTTCAAGTTTCAGCTCCGCCACCGCGCTTCGCAGCACCTCACATCAACGAAACGTAGACCAGTTGCCCCGCAGTAGGCCTAAGCTGTTTGTGCGCGCAAAATCCGAGAGTTAATCGCGTCTGGCGGACGCTTTCTCTGGGTCCGCTTCGTCCGCACAGCTGACCTTGGTCACTGATGGCGCTTGGCGCACGGGAACCTTTTGTCAGGTTGCGAACACTAGTTTGCCGAAAAGACCGACCATTCCGGACCTTGCGCAGGCGGCCGGCCTGTCTGTCTCAACCGTCAACCGGGTGATCAATGCCCCCGACGGCGTCAGGCAGGCAACCCGCGAGAGGGTGTTTATGGCCGCCGCCGAGATCGGCTTTTACGGCCTTGGTTCGATTGAACATTCTGTCAAGCTGGGCCGTGAAACCCATCGTCTGGGCATCCTTTTGCAACAAAACAGCCGCACGTTTTACCGCAATCTGGGCACTGCACTGGATCGTGCAGCGGTCAATTTTGCCGCAGCCAGGATTGTGCTGAAACTGCAGTTTCTTGACGACCTGTCGGCGGATAATGTCGCCGCCCGCCTCAAGGCGCTGGGGCAGGGCTGCGAATCGGTGGCACTGGTCGCTGCCGAGCATCCACTGGTGTCAGAGGCGATTGATTCCGTCCTGGAAACGGGTGTTCCGGTGGTCGGCCTGATCGCGCCCTTGTCGGCCCGCGGCAACGTCGGCTTTGTCGGGCTGGACCATTGGAAGGTCGGCCGCACCGCCGCCTGGGCCTTTGACCGCATCATCCGTGCCCCTGGCAAGATCGGTATTCTGGTCGGCAACCCCCGATATCGGAACCAGGAACTGAACGAGACCGGCTTTCGGTCTTATTTCCGCGAACATAATGCGGGGTTTACTCTGCTGGAGCCACTGTGGACCTGTCGCGGTTTGGTGCCGCTCCTTTGATACTTGGGGAGTGTCTGAAAAATCTCCCGATTTCCGCCGGATTTGTTGGACTTGGGCATCCCGGCAAGAAGCCCTTGCAATGCCGAAACAGCCCGCCTTTCCCGATCTTTGCGATGCGATGAAAAAGAAACAAATGCGGCGGGAGATTTTCCTGTCCGAGATGGATGCCGTGGTGTCCTGAGTTCGTCTCCCGGCCTTGACCACGCCATATTGCCCAAAGGGTGGACCAAACGGCGGCCGCCCGCCGATGGCGCTGTCGGCAATGTTGCAGGCCTATGTCTTGCAAAATTGGTTTGCGCTGCGCGATCCTTTGGCTGTGGGTTCAAGCGCATGGCAGTCGATCCAATGGATCGATTGTAGCGCAGAAGGCTGTAAGACAGCGAGGCGATGCGCCTTTTCGTAGGAATCGAGCTGGACGACGACCGAATTCCGGACCAGTCCACGACCCTTCACTTCCGCCACCTGCTGGATGGACAACGACATCTTGGCAGCGGACATGAAACTGAAATGGCAACATACGGCAACAACAGAAAGGCCGCCCGAAGGCGGCCTTGTCTAGGTGTCTGTTAACACTACCCAAACTGGAGCGGGCGAAGAGATTCGAACTCTCGACCCTAACCTTGGCAAGGTTATGCTCTACCCCTGAGCTACGCCCGCACTCCGTTTGGTGAGGCGCAGATATAAAGAGACGGGAGTGTTCGCAAGGGGAAATCGGCAGGGCGGTCGAAAAAGGCGCTTTGACTTGCCATGCCGTGGGTTCAGATCGGGTTGGCTGGCGACACCTGACCGACAGGCGGGCGGTTTCGTCCGTCACTGGCCCAGCTGATCGCCTTTTCGCCCAGGCTGCGGAATTTGGCCGAGGCAGAGTCCAACTTCGCCTCCCATTCCGGATTTGGGGTCTGGCCTGCGGTGACTTTGAAAAACGCCTGCAACAGGCAGGCAATGGCAAAGGGTTCGATCAGTGCCACTTTGGCCGCCCAGGCGAACAGCAGCGCAAACACCATGCCCCCCGCTGACCACGCGCCCGGCATGACGTAGACGAGTGCCGCCGCCGGGGCCAACATCAGCAGAAACACGATCAGCGCCAGCCCATAGGTGAACAGCGTCAGCCAGGCCGCGTTGATCAGCATCGGC
>JANOMH010000751.1:0-5916 GCA_031420215.1 Rhodobacterales bacterium
GGGTTTCGATGCAGGTGTCGAACGCGGCCCGATCCATCGCGCCCGCGATGACCCAGGGCGCGATCAGGTCATAGCTCGGTCAGCCCGGCGATGAGGAGCCTGCCCCGGACTTGATCCGGGGTCTGAGTTTGCCAGCGCCCGAACGGGGCGACACCGAACAGGCGTTCGCCCACCGGGCAGCGCCCGCGTAGCCGGGTCATGTTCGCCATCACGGAGGTTTCGTCAATGAATACAAGGCGGTGCGGTTCCTCAGCCATGCGCGGCTGGCGGCGGGTGAGCCAGTCACGCCGGGCCTGTTGCAGGTCGGCCCGCTGACGTTCCTGCGCGATCAGGCCTTTTTTTATATGACAGTCCGGCCCGGGCCAACGCCCGGTGGATCGAGGACAGTTCGACCCGCAGCCCATGCGTTTCGATCAATGCGCCGGACAGCTCGCGCAGGGTGATGTCCGGCTCTGCCGCCACGATCTCGGTCAAAAACACCGTATGAACGGCGAGTTTCCCTGCGGTGCCGGGGGCACGGCCCTGTGCCTTCGGCGCAATGCTCCCCTTGTCCCGAAACCCTGCCGCCAGCCTGACCGCCGTGCTCGGGCTCACCCCAAACACGCGAGCCGCAGCGCGACAAGAGTGGCCTGCCGCTATGCGGTCAAACACCCGCTGTCGCAAATCCATCGAATATGCTTTGCCCATGAGACACCCCCTGTCGGAAGTGAATCACACATCCAGACCTAAGGGAATCCCTCGCGATTCAGGTCAAACCCAAACCGCTTGTCTTATGACTTTGCCATCGTTCTGAGCGAGAATGAACCGTCCCCGGCACATAGCCTTGTGCCGGGGACGGAAGGGGATGGATCGTCAAACCGCTGGTTTTGCGGAACCGTGTTAAAGTGTGATCGCCCCTTTCTTTTCCGACTGGCCCGAACGGATACGCGTGGTCTGGCCACGCATGACAAGCATGGGAGAGGAAAAGATGAAGGATATGATAGCGCAAAAACACGGCCCCGTCACCATCGGGATTGATGTGTCCAAGACGGTTCTGGATGTTCACCTGCACCCCGAAGGCCTGCGGAGCAGATTTGCCAATGACGCCTGCGGCCATGGATTGCTGGTCAGCTGGGCCGCAGCTCATCAGCCCGAGCGGGTCATCTTCGAGCCGACGGGGGCCTGTCACCGGGCGCTGGAAACGGCTCTGGGTCGGGCGGGCCTGCCTTTTGTCAAGATCAACCCGTTGCAGGCGCGCCGCTTTGCCCAAGCCTGTGGCACGCGGGTCAAGACCGACCCGGTTGATGCGGAAATGCTGGCGCGAATGGCGGCGAGCCTGCAACCGGACCTGACCCCGGTGAAAGACCAGGCTATTGATACCTTGAAAGAACTTCTTGGCGCGCGCCGCGCTTTGGTCAAGGATCGCACCGCGGCGCTGAACCGCTCCAAGGGGCTGACCCTAGCCGTGCTGAAACGCCAAGCCGACCAGCATCTCAAGCAAATCGCCACGCAAATCACCGCAATCGACGCCGAATGCCACAAGCTCATGGCCGCGGCACCACACCTCAAGGCCCGCCTCGACATCCTCACCAGCATCCCCGGCTTGGGCGAGATCACCGCCCTTGTGCTGCTGATCGACATGCCTGAACTCGGATCAATGGATGCCAAACACGCCGCCAGCCTCGCAGGCCTTGCCCCGGTCACAAGGCAATCCGGCCAATGGCGCGGAAAATCCTTCATTCAGGGCGGACGCGCACCCCTACGACAGGCAATCTACATGCCAGCCCTCGTCGCAATCCGCTTCAACCCTCCGCTCAAGGCCAAATATGATACCCTGATAGCCGCCGGAAAACCCGCCAAACTGGCCATAACCGCCATCATGCGATGCATCATCACAACCGCAAACGCCCTGCTCAGAGACGACAGAAAATGGACAGAAACCATGGCTTGACCAAGACGGATACTTTAGCCAACACCTTCTCCCCTTTTGAACTCGGCTGGTGCGTGCAGGCGGCAAGGCCGTCCTAGCGGAACCTGTCGGATAGTTTTTGTAGCAATGTGCGGTTATCCGAAGGCAGTTCGAGAGGAGGGGGTGGCGGCCCGGGGGCATTGGGCAGAACCGGGGCCGCAGGTTTCGGGGTGCCGGGCCGGGGCGGGTTAAGGCGCAGGGCAACTGTGTTCAGGAATTTTGGCGCATCACCGCAGGTCAGCGCCGCTGCCCCGTCGCTGATCCCGTGCAGCAAGGCATCCAACCAGTCGCCGTCGGCCTTGGCAAAATCCTTTAGCACATAGCCTGCCACGGCATCCTTGTGCCCCGGATGCCCGACCCCAAGGCGGACCCGGTCATAGACTTCGCCCAGATGCCCATGTATCGACCGCAACCCGTTATGCCCGGCATGGCCGCCGCTGGATTTGAACTTGATCCTGGCGGGGGCAAGATCGATCTCGTCGTGAAAGACGGTCAGGTCGGCAAGGTCGAGTTTGTGAAACCGGGCAGCTTCGGCCACCGATTGCCCGGACAGGTTCATGAAAGTGCCGGGTTTGAGCAGGATGATCTTTTCACCCGCCAGAACCCCTTCGCTAATCTGCCCCTGGAACTTTGACCGCCACGGGCCAAACCCATGGTCCGCAGCAATCCGGTCAACGGCCATAAAGCCGATGTTATGCCGGTTATGGGCATATTGCCCGCCCGGATTGCCAAGACCGACCCAGAGTTTCATAGCCCGCTTTTAGCCCGCGTTTTCAGTGGATGCCAGATCAGTTAGCACAGGCATGGTCACCACGACGCTGCCCCGCTTGTGCCCGGTATCGACGCGGCCATGGGCGGCAACGATCTGGTCAAAGTGGTAGGTGCAGTCGATCAGCGGGGCATAGGTTCCGGCACGGGCCCAGCCAGCCAGCAGGATCAGGTCGGACAGTCGTTCCGGCCCGGTTCCCGCCTTGATCTGGTGCCCGTGTTTGCGGGGCCACAACGAGCCGAGCAGTTCGGGAAGGCCGCCCGCGACCACCAGACACCGCCCGTTCTGGGCCAGCACAGATTTACTGGCCGCATAGGTTGTAACCCCGATGCAATCCATGATGATGTCATAGGTCGCGCCGCCCGTGGTGAAATCCTGTGCAGTGTAGTCGATCACGTCATCGGCCCCCAATCCGCGCACAAGGTCGAGATTGGCGGTTGAACAAACCCCGGTCACATGCGCGCCCATCAGTTTGGCAATCTGCACTGCTGCACTGCCGACGGTGCCCGAGGCCCCAAGGATCAGCACCCGCTCGCCCGGTTTGATCTTTGCCTGATCGCGCAGGAAAAACAATGCGGTTGTGCCGCCAAATGACAGGGCAGCGGCCGCCTCGAAGGTCAGGTTTTCGGGTTTGGACAGGATGTTGCCGGTCTCGGCCATGGTCCGGTATTCGGCATGGCAGCGCGTTTTCGCGCCCGGAAAGGCAAAAACCGCATCGCCTGGCTTAAACCGGGTCACGTCGGACCCTACGGCTTCGATCACGCCGGAGCATTCTGTCCCAAGGATCGGCTGGCGCGGCCCGGTGATCCCAAAGACCAACCGGATGATCAGCCCAAAGCCGCGCGGCACCTTGGCCGACCGCATCCGCCAATCGCCAGAACTGACAGTGGTGGCATGGATCCGGATCAACACTTCGTTATCTTTGGGGGCAGGGGTCGAAACAGATGCGATATGCACAACTTCGGGCGGGCCATAGCGGGTGTAGATTGCGGCTTTCATAGCGACACTTTCATCAGTTGAAGGGGGTGTTTGCGGGTTTGACGCTGGATCAGGACTTCGGCCACCGCCAGATTGATCAGCCATGCGGCGGCGTTCGTCAGGGTGCTGACCTCGGGCGAATCTCCTCCTCCCAATAACAGCCAAAGGCCAAAGGTCAGGGCCGTCGTGCCCGCCCCCAAGCCGATGGCATAGCCGCGCATCATCCAAGCCCGGTGCGCCGGGATATCACGCTGCAGCGCAGCCCGTAGACCGAAGCCAAGGCACAAAATCCAGCCAAGCCCAAAGGTCACCCTGAACCCATATAGCAATTCCGGATTTGCCGGAACATGCGGAAAGGTCTGGGTCATCCAGAGCCCGGCGAGCGCCGCCCCCATCCCTGCTACGACACTGACCCGCCCGGCAAGCCGGTGCCATTGGGCCGAGCGCAGCCGCAGGGGCTGGTAAAATTGCAGCGCGCCGAGCAGCAGATAGAGGGACCCTCCGCCCGCATGCAGATAGATCGCGAGTGGATGTGTTAGAAATCGCGCATTGTCCGGCGTTGCGACCGGACCTGAGGCGATCTCGGTCACGCGCAAGATGCCTGCCAGAATGGGAACAAGGGTCAGTATGATCAGGGCCGCAGGAATTGGCCAATGACGATGGGTATGCCGGGGCATGGAATTTCCTTTCAGAACGAATGGGTGGATCGGGTTAGTCTTTTTCCCAGCTGAAAACGTCGGACAGGGGCACGCCAAAGGCCGCTGCTATCTGAAACGCCAATTCAAGCGAGGGCGAATATTTCGCGGCCTCGATAGCCACGATAGTTTGCCGGGTGACGCCGACCTTTTCCGCCAGGTCCTTTTGCGTCGTTTCGCCTGCGTCAAACCGCAAGCGGCGGATGGTATTGGTGATGCGGCCCTTGGCCATGGTTCAGGCCCCGCGCCAATAGCTACGAAATTTCAACAGGTTGACTAGTATGTCCGAAACCACAAATCCGCCAATCAGCAGGTTGATCGCCCAAACCGCCCCCCAACCTTGCCACAGCGCCAGCGCCATGGCGAGGAATCCGGCGCCCACAAAGCCAAACCCGACCTCGATCGCGCGCCGTTCGATGGCCTTGTCGCGTTCGTCGCTGAGATCTGTCATCTTTTCGTCGCTGGTGATGGTAGACAGGATGACTGCCAGTATCTGCACGACAATCCCTGCCAGAACTGTTGCCCCGATCAGGATCAGTATGGCAAGGCCAAGCTGGCCAAGACCGGCATCACCTGCCAGTCGCCCGTCCGCAGCCAGACTGCGCATGTAGGACAGGAACCACGCATAAATTACCATGGCGCGGAGGGCTTGGGCAAATGTGCTGCGTTCCAGCCAGGACATGGCGGGCTCCTTTCAGGTGAGTCGGATAAAGTTGACTCTGTGTATGCCAAGACAATCTTGGTGTAAAGTATTTCATACTTGGTGTCAGAATAATTCGTCACGGCTTGGCTGTTGGACGCTCGAACGCAAACGGGGCCCGCGATGGGGCCCCGTCTGATCGTTTGGATCGTAACGAAATCAGGCTTCTTCGTTATCCGTTGACCGCAGGCCCGACGGGGCCGAGATATTGGCGATCACGAAGTTCCGGTCGATGGTCGGGGTCACACCTTCGGGCAGAACCACGTCCTGGATGTGGATCACGTCGCCCACTTCCTTGCCGGTCAGGTCCACGGTGATGTGGTCCGGAATGTCACCGGCCAAACAGTTCAGTTCCACTTCGGCGCGGACCACGGTCAGCACGCCGCCGCGCTTGATGCCGGGGGCCAGCAGCGCGTTGTCAAAGTTCACATGGATGAACAGGTTGATCCGGGTGGTCTGCCGCAGGCGCAGCAGGTCCACATGGGTCGGCAGGTCCTTGACCACATGGCGTTGCACGCCGCGGCAAATGACGCGCACATCCTCTTGGCCATCAACCTTGAGGTTGAACAGCGTCGAGAGGAAGCGGCCCGCTTTGAGCTTTTTCATCAATGCATTATAGGGGATGTTGATAGGCTGCGGGTCAGCGCCGCCGCCATAAACAATGCCTGGTACGTCGCCACGAAGGCGAGCTTGACGGGCGGCCCCCTTGCCTGTCCCCGTCCGTACCACGGCGTGAAGATCAGGGATCTCACCAGCCATAGTTTTTCCTTTGAGTAGAGGGGCCGTCCTCCAAGGGTGTACGGCCCGATGAAGTCGCGCGTATAGG
>JANOMH010000752.1:0-1677 GCA_031420215.1 Rhodobacterales bacterium
AGTCATCTTTTGCTTATTTTAAGCAAAAGTATTTACTTGAACGACCAAAGCAGCCCAACTATCTGTGTGAACACAGAGCACAGGAGCCGCTTTTGTCGCCGCACGCTGCCGAAACCGCCGAATCGACCCGCACACGCGGGAAGGGTCGTCCGCGCGCCAGCGAGACGGCGGCGCCCTCACTTATCGAAATCCTGAACCTGATTCGCAGCGAACGCGCGACCACAAGACAGGCCCTTGAGCGCGAAAGCGAGCTGGGGCGGGCCGTGGTGGCGGACCGGCTGCAGCTGCTTGCGGATCTGGGCCTTGTCGACGAGTCGGAACTGGGGCTTGCCACCGGCGGACGGGCCCCACGCCTTGTGCGCTTTTCCGCCCGGCGCGGGCTGGTGCTGGTGGCCACACTGGACCAGACGGCGATCGGCGTGGGCGTATCCGACCTGTCGGGCAACCTGCTGACCGAACACCACGAGGCCGCCGACCTGACAGCCCCAGCCGCACAGCTGGCAAACCGGCTGACGACTTTGTTCCGTTGGTGTCTGGAGCGTCAGACTATCCCCACCGCACCCTGGGGCATATCGTTGTCGGTGCCCGGCACGGTGCCCTCGATAGGAGATGGGGCTTTTATGACGGACACCCCCCCCGTCCTGCCTGCCTGGGAGGACTTTCCGCTGGTCGAGACGCTGACCCGCGCGTTCGGCGTGCCGGTCTGGATGCGCTCCAGCGTGGAAACCATGACCATGGGAGAGTTACACGCCGGTGCAGGGCTTGGGCTGCGATCCATGTTGTTCATCAAGGTCGGACGCCGGATTGGCGCGGGGATCGTGTGTGACGGGCAGCTATATCGCGGCGCGCAGGGGGCCGCGGGCCTGATCGGCGCGCTTCCGGTGCAGTCGGACGGGCTGACTGGCACGCTGGATGCAATGGCAGGCTCTGACATGATCCAGCGCGAAGGGCGTGCGGCAGCAGACTCGGGTCGCAGTCCGGTATTGGCCGACCTTTTGCGGCGCGGGGGCGAGATCACCCCTATCGAAGTGTCCCAAGCGGCACAGATCGGCGACCCCGCCGCCGTGGCGATCCTGTCCACATCAGGCCATCTGATCGGGCAGGTTGTGGCGACGCTGGCCAATGCGCTGAACCCTGACATCATTGTGCTGTCGGGCACGTTGGTCCAAACCAACGACATCTTGCTGGCGGGGATCCGCGAGGCGGTTTATGGCGCGTCCCACCCGCTGGTGACGCGCGATCTGCGCATCATCCGCTCGCAGATGGGCAGTTCGGCGGGGTTGGTGGGGGCGGCGCGCGTGGCCTCTGAGGCGATCTTTGCGCCTGCCTTCCTCAAGGACTGGATCCTTCAGGGCAAACCGACCCTGCATCCCGATTTCGCCGCCTTCCGCGCGCGCACGGACAATGCTGCCCTCCGCGCAAGCGCGGACAGTGCCGAAGTGCCGCCATCGGTCGCAGCGCCGCCATCAGCGCAGGAGAGGAGTTGACCTTGACCATTTCCGGACTCGGCCCCCATGGCGAGCGTGCCGCTCCGCCCGAAAGAGTAAGCCTTTTGCCCGAGGATATTGCAGCGGCCAAAGCGGCAGGCAAGCGGGTGGCCGTTGTTCTGCACACCTTGAATGGCGATTGGACCAGGTTGCAGATTTCCGGGATGTTGGGCATCTTTGGGGATTGCGG
>JANOMH010000753.1:0-2964 GCA_031420215.1 Rhodobacterales bacterium
CTTGCCACCCAGGGCCGTGGCGATCTCGTCGGCAAGATACATGCCAAGTGCGAGATTGTCCGACGACACGACGCCGGCATAGTCGGCACCGGGCACCATGCCATCAACGGCCTGGTCGATGAACACCACTTCGGCACCCGCGTCGGCGATGCGCTTAAAGGCGTCGGCGGTGGTCTGGGCGTTCAGCGGGATCGACACCAGCAGGTCGGGCTGCAGCACCGAGATCGCGTCTAGGTCGGCAATCTGCTTGGCGTCATCCCAGTTGGCATTGGTTTCGGCGACAACTTCGATGCCGAGCTTTTCGAAGGTTTCGGTCAGACCGATCAATTGCTGTGTCGCCCAGTCGTCACCCAGCCAGCCCATCGAAATGGCGACGGTAAAGTTGCCGTCGCGGATCTGCTGGGCCTGCTCCTCGGTGATCACCAGGGTTGAGGCCAGAACGCCGATTTCGCCCTGCGGACCGTCGCTGACCACCGTGTTCGACAAATCGTCGATCAGCGCCAGTTCAAGCGTCTTGGCAGAGGGCGGCTGATACCACAGCGGCTGTTCGATATCGCCGATGTTGGTGGCCTCTTGCGCCATCAGCGGCATCGCCGTCGCGGCGAGAAGGATGGCGGACCATCCAAGGACGTTTCGTTGAACGAAAGACATGAGCATACTCCCTATCAGCTCTTGAACGTTGGGTCGTGAAGCAGCCCCCTTGAGGCTGCGAAACTGCGGGCGGGCGGGGGGCAATCGGCGAAATCTGTCGCGGGCTTATCGGCCCAGCATGAACTCTCGCAGCATGCTGGCCAGCCGATCCTCGGCCTCAAGCGCGATGCTGTGGCCGCATTCCTCGAATACCTCGGCACGCTCGACGCCCGTCGACATCTTGCGCATCTGCTCTTCGACCAGCGGGCCAAAGAACTCGGGCGCGCCCACCGTCATGATCGGCAGGGTCAGCGGCTCGGCCTTGAGCCGGGCATTGGTGGCGGCGTTCACGAACGCGGCGCGGTAGGTTTCCAGCACGCCGCGCAGGCCGCCGGGGGCCATCAAGCAGGCGATCCATTCGTCGATCGCCTCGGGCGTGATGGCGGCGGGGTTCCAGGTCTCGGCCTTGATCCAGAACTCCCAGAACTCGCGTTCATGGCCGGTGATCAGCATTTCGGGAACGTGCGGGATCCAGAAGAACGGGATGTGCCAGACCCAGACGCCCTTTTGGCGATACTGCGCGCTGAGGTTGGATGGGGTGAAGTTGGACCATTCCTCCAGCCCCTCGCCCGACAGCAGCATCTCGCAGAACGACAGGGTTTTGACGCTTTGGCGTTGGGTGGCAGCCAGTACATAAGCGAACTCGGCACCGCGATCCTCGCCATGCACGTGATAGGTGTCATGCCCCAGCTGCGCCATCAGCTCGGCAAGGTCCTGTGCATTGGTCGCAGAATCGTAGCCCTCGCTCGCCGGGGGCCGGTCGGTATAGCCAAAGCCGCGCAGGTCGGGGGCGACGACAGTGAAGTGCTCGGTCAACAGCGGTATCAGCTTGTGCCAATAGAAGTTGGTCTTGGGGGTGCCGTGGATCAGAAGCAACGGCTCGCCCTGACCCGCCGTGACATAATGCATGCGGATGCCGTTGACCCGGGCCCGGCCATGCCGGACCGGCGCGCCTGTGTGATCGAAAATCTCGGCCATCCATCCCCCCCAGACGGCGTCTTGCGCCGGTTTTTTTGCGAAAGTCGTGCGCAGGGCGACAACGGGGCCCTCGCGCTGATCTCGTACATTTGATGTTTTCGATTTATATATGTTCAACGAAGTTGTCAACGATTTTGACAGCCTTCCCGACCAAACTTGCAACCCCGCTACGGCTGCCCTTGCGGTGATTTGGAATTTTCAGCGCGGCTGAGGTGACGCATGCCGTCAAAGGGGCGGGGTTTGATGCCTGCTCTGCGGATCGCGTTTGAAATGTCGCGGTTGAACGCGGCGAAATGCCTATCCCATGACCCATATGCCTTGGCAGGCGCTGGTGCGACGGGCGGTTAAACCGCGCTGGTCCCCCGTTTTAGCGGCTGAAATCGTGCGATGATCTGGCGGGTTTCTGGGCATCAAAGGCCCGCACCCAGTCCATGAACACGGCGGTGATTTTGGCGTCATCGATGACAAATTGCACCCCGGTCGCGGCAGATGTCCGCGCCAGCTGTTCGCGGAACGAGCGGACAAACCAGCGCAGGCGTTGGATCGCCTTGCGGACCGGGCGGTCCGAATCTTTCAGCGCATGCAGGGCGGGGGCGGACATGGGTCAGATCATCCGCGCATAGGTGCGCAGCAGGTCGGCCAGCATCAGGGTATCGTCTTTAGCCGCCAGAATCACCCCCCGCTGCGCCGTGCTGACAGCGTAGCACAGGTCGAGCAATTCGGCCTCGTTCGCCTCGGTTTCCAGCCGTTCGACCAAAAGCCAGAGCAGCACGACAAACGCGGCAACCTGGCACGCCGCAAGCGCCTGCGGATCCAGCCCGAAACTGGTGCCCGGTGCGACACCGATCACATGATGGCTGGTCAGACTGACGGCAATCGCGGCGGCTTTGGTGCTGGCGTCGGCGTCAGCAGGGCAGGCCGAAAGTGCAGTGTGAAAGGCAAACCCGGCCACGGTTTCACTGACCGACAGATCACTGCGGTCCAACCGGCGCGGCACGGTGCGCAGCCCGAAATAGGCCACCCGGGCAAAGCGCGTCGCCAGAACCGGTGAATACCGACGGCTGCATCCCGGCCGCTACCTCACCCGCGTCGCCCGTCGCACACCGCGCAGGACACCACGCGCGGGCAGGCCCAGATCATGCGGCAGAGTTGTGGCCAGATCATGCGGCAACGGCAGGGGTGGCAATCGCGACGGCATGGGGTTCGCTGATGAATGGCTCTTAGCAGCTTATGCTGTAGTATATCCCTTTGTCGCGGGCAGTTCCACGACCTTCACCGCCGGACCTCATGCCCCCC
>JANOMH010000754.1:0-2182 GCA_031420215.1 Rhodobacterales bacterium
AACGGCCAGTGAATATACAAGCCAAAGCCACCATGTTCCCAATCAGGGCGAAGCTCAGACAAAGCAACCTGCCACAAGTTTGGCAAAGGCATCCGCCCGGTGACTGATCTGGTTTTTCTGCCACCTGTCCATTTCGCCAAAGGTCAGGTCGAACCCATCTGGCTGAAAGATCGGGTCATAGCCATGGCCCTTCTGGCCCCGCATCGGCCAGACAATTCGCCCCGGCATTTCGCCTGCGAACACTTCATCATGCCCGTCCGGCCACGCCAGAACCAGCGTGCAGCAAAACCGGGCGCGGCGCGGTTCGGGGGCCTCTGCGGCCTCAAGTTCGTCCCAGACCCGGCCCATCGCCAGCACAAAATCACGCCCGGCACCGGTTTCTGCCCAATCCGCCGTATGCACCCCCGGTGCGCCGTCCAAAGCTGCGACTTCGATCCCGCTGTCATCGGCCAGCGCTGGCAATCCGGTGGCTTGCGCTGCGGCGTGGGCCTTGATCCGGGCGTTGCCGGCAAAACTCAGCTCAGTTTCCACCGGTTCGGGCAGGCCGTGGTCGGCGTTCGAGGACAAAGCGATGCCGTAGGGGCCCAGCAATGCGGCAATCTCTTCAAGTTTACCTGCATTATGGGTGGCCACAACCAGCACCTTGCCGGTGAATTTGCGCATCAGGCCACAGCGGCCATTTGCGCGGCAGCCAGCTCGGCGACACCTTTTTCTGCCAGATCCAACAGTTTCCCCATCTGCTCGCGGGTAAAGGTCGCTCCTTCAGCTGCCATCTGCACTTCGATCAACCGGCCCCCGGTCAGCACAAAATTGCCGTCCACACCGGCTTCGCTATCCTCGGGATAGTCCAGATCCAACACTGGTTGGCCGGCATAAATCCCGCAGCTCACCGCAGCGACCGGGTCGATCAACGGGTTGCTCAGCACCAACCCAGCCTTCATCAGCTTGTTCACTGCCAGTCGGAGCGCCACCCAACCGCCGGTGATCGCGGCGCAGCGGGTGCCGCCATCAGCCTGAATCACATCGCAATCCACCACTAGTTGCCGCTCACCCAGCGCAACCCGGTCCACTCCCGCGCGCAAAGACCGGCCAATCAGCCGCTGAATTTCTTGCGTCCGGCCGGATTGCCCGTCTTTGGCCTCCCGTTTCATCCGCGTATTGGTCGCGCGCGGCAACATCCCGTATTCGGCGGTGACCCAACCCAACCCGCTGTTTTTCATGAATGGCGGGACCCGCTCATCAATCGTGGCCGTACACAACACATGTGTGTCACCCACCCGGATCAGGCAGGACCCTTCGGCATGGCGGCTTACCCCGGTTTCAATCGAAATCGTACGCATTTGGTCTGTTTTCCGGCCAGAGGGGCGCATTGGGTCATCCTTATACCATGTTGGCGCGGGGATACGCCGCATGAGCCGAAATTCCAACCCCGATTGACGCCACCCCCTGCATGGCTTTACTTGGCACGCCCTGACATGGACAAGCGATGACCACCAAGACCGCCCTGATCGATGATATGACTACCCGCTCGCGCGAAGTGTTTCGCCGGGTGGTCGAAGGGTATCTTGAATCAGGCGTGCCCGTTGGGTCGCGCAGCCTGACCCGGTCGATGTCCGAACAGGTCAGCGCCGCCACCATCCGCAATGTCATGCAAGATCTCGAATACCTCGGCCTGCTCGGCTCGCCACATATTTCTGCTGGTCGGGTTCCAACGCAGCTGGGTCTGAGGATGTTTGTCGATGGGTTGCTCGAGGTCGGTGATCTGGCGGGAGAAGACCGCCAGAAGATCGACGACACCCTTGGCGGGCCTGATCAGGACACAGCAACCATGCTGGACCGAATTGGTGCTGCCTTGTCGGGCGTGACCCGGGGGGCCAGTCTGGTATTGACCCCGAAACACGAGGCTGCCATCAAGCATATCGAATTCGTCTCGCTCGCCCGGGACCGCGCTTTGGTGGTGCTGGTCTTTGCCGACGGCCATGTCGAAAACCGCATTTTTACCCCTCCTGCAGGCCAGACACCGTCGTCGATGCGCGAGGCGGCGAATTTCGTCAATGCGCTGGCCGAGGGGCGCACTTTGTCAGAGCTGGGGGCCGTGATTTCGCGCGAGATCATCAAGCGCCGTCAGGAAATCGACGGTCTTGCCCGCGCCATGGTGGAAAGCGGGATGGCGCAATGGGTC
>JANOMH010000755.1:0-10369 GCA_031420215.1 Rhodobacterales bacterium
TCGTTTCTGGAGTTCGATTCCACGGGGCGGTTTTTCGACATGCTGCATGCGACATTCGCCAGTATCGAAGATGCCGAAAACATCGCTGCCCGGGCCTTGGGGCGAGCCGGGCTGGCCTTTGAATGGGATGCGGTCCGCGCCGTCGTCACCCGCTATGACGGCACCCAGCAGGCGGAACTGGCCGGCCTGATGCAGTCCTATCTGGGCCGCACCCTGTCGCCGCACCGGCAGGATTTTACCGCCCTGATCGGCCAGGCGGGCGAACAGGTCAGCGGCATTTACGAGGCCGATTACCGCGATTTCAACCGTGAAACCTATGTCCGGGGCCGCGAGACCTTTGACGCCACCTATGCCGCCTTCAAGCGCCTGCTGGTGGGGATATGGCGGCGCGAGGAGCTGGCGGCAAAGCCATGAAACAGGCTCTGTTCGGCCCATTAGACACTGTTTTGAAACGAGGTGATGCATGGCCCGTAAACGCCTGACCCCCGCCGATCCGGATCATCTGCAAAGTGTCGCAGCCCCTGCCCCGCCCTCTGGCCAAGCGCCGCGGCCTGAGTCTCTGGCCCGCGCGCCCATTGCCCAGATCGCCGCCGAAGCGGCCACCCTGGGGGCCCTGGCCGAAATGTCGGACGCCTGGGCCGAGGCGCAGGATCAGGGCCGCATGGTGCTGTCGCTGCCGCTGGACGCGATTGATGCCACCTATCTGATCCGCGACCGGGTCGGGCTGGAGCCCGAGGCGATGGCGGTCTTGTGCCAAAGCCTGCGCGCCCGTGGTCAGCAGACCCCGATCGAGGTCACCGAACTGGCCCCCGACCCTGATACCGGCGCGCCGCGCTATGGCCTGATTTCCGGCTGGCGCCGTCTGACCGCCCTGCAACTCTTGCATTACGAAACCGGTGCGGTGCGGTTCGCCCGGGTCCTCGCCCTGCCCCGCAAGCCTGCCGCCAGCTCTGACGCCTATGTCGCCATGGTCGAGGAAAACGAGATCCGGGCCGGGCTGTCATTTTATGAACGCGCCAGAATCGTGGTCCGGGCGCTGCAGGCCGGCATTTTTGAAACCGAAAAAACCGCTTTACAGAGCCTGTTTTCCACCGCTTTGCCCGCCAAACGGTCCAAGGTGAAATCCTTCATCCCGATTGTCCGGCATCTGGATGAAGTCCTGAAGTTTCCGACCCGGCTGTCGGAAAAGCTGGGCCTGATTCTGGCGCAGACACTGGGTGTCGATCCGGCTTTTGCGGCGCATCTGTTGCGGCAACTGACCCGAGCCGGTGCCACCACGGCCGAGGAGGAAATCGCCATTATCGAAGCGGCGATCAAACTGCGCAGGACAGAGTCTAACAAGGCGGTTCGCGATCTTCAGGATGCCCTTGCACTGATCCGTAAAGAACCGATGTCGGCCCCAAAGGCAGTGCGCGCTGATATCACCATCAGTCACCGGCCCGGCCGGGCGGTGTTGACCGGCGACGGGGTGGATGAGATCCTGCTGAACCGTCTGATTTATTGGCTGAGCAGCAAAGGCTGAGCCATCACTTTACCCGGTAAATGTTTCGCATGCGAAACATTGTGGGGTCAGATCACCGCCAGATCATCGGCCAATGCCGCGATGCTGGTTGGCCCATGCACGATCAGCACATGCCCGCCGCCAAAGTTGAACACCACATCCCCGGCGATCATGCTGGCCTTGGCCAGAATCTGCGCCGTGCTCAACTGGACCCCGGCCCAGAGCGCATTATCCAGCACCAAAGTATCGATATTATCGACGAAATCCGTGATCTTGTCGCGCCCGGTGCCAAAGATAAAGACATCGGCCCCGGTCCCGCCGGTCAGAACATCATTGCCAACCCCGCCGTCCAGCCGGTCGGCCCCGTCTTCTCCTAACACTCCGTCATCGCCCTGCCCCCCGACCAGAATGTCATTGCCGGTCTGGCCATAGAGCCGGTCATTGCCGGCCCCGCCGTCCAGAACATCATGCCCCGCCTCGCCAATCAGGATGTCATTACCGTCGCCGCCATAAAGCCGGTCATTGCCCAGACCAGCGCTGATCCGGTCCTGCCCGGCCCCGCCGTACAGCGCGTTGCCCAGGGTATTGCCGGTGATCAGGTCATTGCCGGACCCCGCGACATAGTTTTCGATCTGCGTGGTGGTCGCGATCAGCATATTGCCGCGCAGGCCAAACACCCCCGAGATACTGCCGGGGGTCAGATTGACGGTCTGCGCTTTGGTGTCATAGCTCAGGTTCAGCGTGTCGGTCCCGCCTTCGTCATAGAGCGTAAAGGCAAAGCCATGGGTGTTGCCGGTCGCAGCCCCGGTGCCGGCCGGCCCCAGCAGCTTGGCCATGTAATTGGTCAGAGTCGAGCCCTGCCCCCAGACCGTATTGCCCGCCGTCACCCCACCCACCGGCGCGCCATACATCGCCTGAATGGCCAGAATATCGCTGATCATCGGCCCCGCCGAGACCGCCCGGGTCGCGTCGATCGTGGTGTTCTGATCCTGGGCGAAATAGGACATGACCGAGGTCTGCCAGCTGTCATTGCCAAACACCGCATCCTGCGCATAGCTCGCGGACGTATCGTAATGACCGGGATGACCCAGCCCCAGGGCATGGCCGATCTCATGCACAAAGGTGCGAAAGCTGTAGCTGCCGATGGTGGTGCCATTGCCGGTCAGCCAGGCGGTGCTGACATTGACCGCGGCACTGACCATGCGTCCATCGGCATAGGTGCTGATATTTGTGATCGCCCCGCTGCGGTTGTCATCGATGGTGATCATCGCGGCCCGGGTGGTTTCGACAAAGGCGATATTGGCCACCGCCTCCCAGGCGTCCAGTGCCGCCCGGGCCAGCGTCTGCCCGGTGGCGGTCAGCCCGGTCAGGTTGACGGTGATGGTTTCGGTGACGGCGGCGGTGTTGAAACTATGCGGCACAGAGCCGCTGACCTGCCAGTAATTCGTGCGCATATAGGCAGCAATCTGGCTATAGCTGTTGGTGCTATATTGGGTAAACGGCATGGGCCATCCTTTATCGGCAGCAGAAGGCCAGTTCAAGGCCGGTTCCGGCGCAGGATCTGACCCAAAAGGCGGTTCGCCAAACGGTTGACAGCCGAATGCTGCCAAAGCATGACCGGGCCAAGGCCAAAATATGGCTAGCTGCAGAATATCCAGTATTATCATTTGTAATCAATATATTAACCCGATATTAATGCTGTCTTATCAGATTGTTAGCAACCTCCTTGTTTGCGCCATAAACTGCGCAAGCTTCGCGCGGCTTTGCCCCGCATCCTGCTCTTTGGTGGGAGGGCAGGGGTGATGACACGGGTGACGCTTGGCCTGACGGCGGTTTTGCCCGGCGGGACAGATATGTTCCTGACCGGGGTGACGGATTTACAGATCGGGGCAGGGCCGTCTGGTCCTGTCCTCTATGCCACCTCCGGCCCGTCGGGCGGGATTGCGGCCTATGGGCTGGGGGCAGGAGGGTTTGCAAGCCTGGACCGGATCAGCCTGCCGGGTGCGACTGGGGCAGGTTCGACTGGGGCCGGGTTGGGCAGCACGATTGCCCCGATGCAGATCGGCGACACCGATGTGCTGATGGCCACCGGGGCCGGGGGGACCGGGCTGTGGGCGGTGGGCCTGGAGGCGGGCGGCGGCTTTACCGCCCCGGTGGCCCTGCATGGCCCCGGCGGCGGGCCGCCTGGATTGCCGCCGGGGCTGACCCATTGTCTGTGCGTCGCGGTCGGTGGCGTGGATTATGTCTATGCCAGCAGACTGGGCTCCGGGCAACTGGGGGTCTGGGAACTGGGGCCGGATGGCACGCTGACCCTGATGCGCGCACCGGGGGCGGCAGTGCCGTCAGCGGCCGGACTTGCCGGTCTGGCCAGTGTGAATGTCAGAGGTGTCACCTATCTGCTGGCGGCGGACAGCACCGGCAATGCGCTGGTCAGCTATCAGATCGGGGCAGGGGGCCTGCCGCTGGAACTCGACCGGCTGGGGGCCGCGCAGGGCCTGGGGATTGCTGCGCCCACGGCGCTGGCGGTCACCATGATCGATGGCCGGGCCTATGTGCTGCTGGCCGCCGCAGGCTCGGGCACGCTGAGCGTGACCGAGATCTCGGCCAGCGGGCAGTTGTTTGTGCGCGACCATGTGCTCGATGATCTGAGCACAAGGTTTCAGGGTGTGACCGCACTAGAGACGATCACCATTGCCGGCCGGGTCTATGTGGCCGCAGGCGGGGCCGATGACGGGATCAGCCTGTTCGAGCTGCTGCCCGGTGGCCGGTTGCTGCATCTGGCCACCCTGGCCGATGGGCTGGGCACCACATTGGGCAATGTATCTGCCCTTGCCCTGACCCAGATCGGGGGTGATTTGCACATATTAGTGTCTTCGGCGGCGGAACCGGGGATCACCTGGCTGACGGTTGATCTGGGCGGCACAGGAGGGGGGCCGGGGTTGCGCGTCATCGGCACGGCTCTGGCCAATACGCTGGTCGGTGGGGCCGGGGCCGACCTGATCAGCGGGGCGGCGGGCGATGACCGGATGTTCGGCGGGGTGGGCAATGACATCCTGCTGGATGGGGCCGGGCTGGATGTGATGCTGGGCGGGGCCGGTGCCGACAGTTTCGTGCTCAGCGTCGATGGGCAGACCGACCGGATCCTGGATTTCGACCCAAATCAGGACCGCATCGACCTGTCGGCCTGGGCGTTTTTGCGCAATACCAGTCAGCTCGCGATCATGACCACGGCGGATGGGGCCGAGATCCGGTTCGGGACCGAGGTGTTGCGCCTTGTCACCAGCACCGGCACGCCGCTGTCTGCCGCGATGATCCGGGGCATGGGCCTGCTCGATCTGTCCCGCCTGCTGCCCGGCTGGTTCCCGGCCGAGGCCCCGGCGCATACGCTTTTGGGCGGGCGCGGCGTGGATACGCTGATCGGCCAGACCGCGGGTGACCTGCTGCGCGGCAATGATGCGGCGGATTTTCTGACCGGCAAGGGCGGCAATGACCTGCTTTATGGCGATGCGGGCAATGATCTGCTGGTGGGCGACGAGGGGGCGGATGCGCTGATTGGCGGCACCGGTCTGGACCGGCTGTTCGGCGGGGCCGGGGCGGACCGGCTTTGGGGCAATGATGGCAATGATGTGCTCTATGGCGGGACCGAGGCGGATACGCTTTGGGGCCAGATCGGCGATGATTTTCTGGCCGGGGATACGGGCAATGATCTGCTGGTGGGTGATCTGGGCAATGATCTGCTGACCGGCGGGGTCGGCGGCGACAGGCTCTATGCCGGGGCCGGGCGCGACAAGTTGTTTGGCGATGATGGCAATGATATTCTCTATGGCGGGCTTGATGCCGATTTGCTGCGCGGTGGCAACGGCGATGATTATCTGGCGGGCGAAGCTGGCAATGATGTGATCCATGCCGAGGCCGGGACAGATGCGCTGACCGGGGGCCTGGGTGCGGACTGGCTGTTTGGCGGGACCGGGCGGGATACGCTCTGGGGCAATGAAGAGAATGATGTCCTGTATGGCGGGACCGAGGCCGATACGCTCTGGGGCCAGACCGGCGATGATTATCTGGCCGGTGATACCGAGAATGACCTGCTCTATGGCGCCGAAGGGGCCGACCGGCTGAGCGGCGGCGCCGGGGTTGATCTGCTGTATGGCGGGGCCGGGGCGGACCGGCTTTGGGGCAATACCGGCGATGACACGCTGAGCGGCGACGCGGGCAATGACCGGCTGGACGGCGGGGCAGGGCGCGACACTCTGCGCGGCGGGGCCGGGGCGGATAGTTTTATCTTTGTCGCAGGGGCCGTGGGGACTGCGGGGGCCGACCGGATCCTTGATTTCACCGATAATATCGACACACTGGTGCTGGATGCGGCTTTGTGGGGCGGCGCCCGGCTGAGCATGGCGCAGATCATCGCCCGGGGGCATATGTCGGGTGGCCATATCCTGTTTGACTTTGGCAATGGCAACAGCCTGATCATTGACGGGCTGCCCAGTCTGGCCGCGTTGCGGGATGATCTGGCGGTATTCTGGGGGTGATCCGGTGCTTGTTGGGTTCCGTTTATTCCAGAATATCCCGGTAGTAGCGCCGCAGGAACAACAGGCCCACGGCGGTCAGTGCCAGACTGACGCCGAACACATAGATTGGCGAGACGAAGGGGGCAGCATAGCTGTAATAAAAGCCGACGCGCATTTCGGCAGTGATATGAACCAGCGGGTTGAAGGTCAGATAATAGCTGTATTGATCGGGCAGGCTGTCAATCAGCACGATCACCCCCGAGATCAGCATCAGCGGCGTGGTCAGGATCGACCAGGCCTGCCGCCAGATCGGATACATCGACATCAGAAAACAGTTCAGCGTGCCGACCCCGATCCCAAAGGCGATGGCCATGACGAATGACAGCATCACATGCGGCAGATCAAGCTGCGTGCCAGTGTCATAGAGCGACAGAATACCCAGAAAGATCAGATAGCTGACCAGAAGTTTGGTCAGCACGCTCAGGATCATCCGGGCCACAATCACATCGATAAAGGTAACCCGTGGAAAGTTGAGCAGATGCTTGGAATAGGTGATCGACTGCGACAGCTTGTTGCTTACATCATTGAACAGGATGAAGGGCATGAAGCCGGTGGCGTAAAACATCGGAAAGTTCGACCCCAGCGGCGGCGAGTGGAAGGCCAGTGAAAACACGAAGGTCAGCAGGGCGATCGACGCGACCGGTTCCAGCACCGCCCAGAGATAGCCGCCGGGCGAGCGGCCATAGGTGGTCGACATCTCGCGCAGGACCAATGCCGCCACGGTGCGCGCCGTGCTAAAGCGCATCCGCGCGCGGACCGGGCGCAGGCGGGCTGTGGTCGTGTCAGACATTCATATTGCGGGCATGATGGGTGATCGCATCGTCAATCCGGTCGTAATAGGTGAGCACGCCGTTTTCCAGCACCGCCCCCGCCTGACACATATCGCGCAGGGTCTGCGGCGAATGGCTGACAAAGATCGCGCCCGACCGCTCCATCCGATCCTGAAACACCATCTGACTTTTCTTTCTGAACGCCGCATCGCCGACGGCGGTGACCTCGTCGATCAGATAGGTGTCAAACGACAGGCCCATCGACACGCCAAAGGCCAGCCGCGACCGCATCCCCGAGGAATAAGACCGGAAGGGCAGGTGGAAATGTGTGCCCAGCTCGGCGAAATCGGCGACATAATCGGCCAGCGCGTCACTGTCGACGCCATAGATCCGGGCCACAAAGCGGGTGTTCTGCGCCCCGGTCATATCAGGGTGAAACGACCCCGCAAAGCCCACCGGAAACGAGATCGAGCCATCCGCCAGAATCGCGCCCGAGGTGGCGTCGGCGGTGCCTGCGATCAGTTCCAGCAGCGTGGATTTGCCCGCCCCGTTGCGCCCCAAAAGCCCGACCGAGACCCCGGTCGGAAACACCGCATTGACGCCGTTCAGCACGGTCTTGCGCCGCCCGTTCAGCACAAAGGTCTTGGTCAGGTTTTGCAAGGCAATCATGGTCAGGCTCAGCGCCGGTCTTTGAGCGAATAGGCCACAAGGCAGAGGATCGCCCAGATCAGAAAGCTGAACATCGCCACCAGCGCCACCAGTTCGACCCGGCGCGGCTGCTCGGGGGCCTGGGCCAAAGTCGGTTGCACATGGGCGGCCAGATAGCGGCTTTGACGGCGCGATTCCGCCAGCGCCGCGTCATAGGTGGCCAGGGCTGCCACATAGGATCGCTGGGCAAATTCCAGATCGACGCTGAGCCGCTCATATTCGCCCAACAGATCGGCAAAAGCCTCGCCTGCGGCAGGGTCGGCCCCGGTGCCGATGCCCAGCTTGTTGCGCTCGTCCTGAATCCGCGCCTCGATCACGGTGACGCGCAATTCGGCCTGCACGATGCGCGGATCATCCTCGGCGGTGGTCTGCTTGAGGATATCGAGATCAATCAGGGTCTGGGCCAATTGGGTTTGCAGCGATGACAGCAGCCCCATCTGGGTTTCGACCGAGGCGGCCGGATCGACAATCTGGTTGCGGTTGCGAAACAGGGTGATGGCGGCACGGGCGGTTTTCAGCTGGTCCACCGCCACATCCCGCTCTTCGCGGGCATAGCGCGTCGCATCATCCTGTGCGATGGCCGAGAGCCGGTTGATCATCAACGAGCTTTCCTCATAGATCATCTGGGCGATGGCCTGCGCATCCTGCGGGGTAAAGGCCTCGACCTGCAGATCGATCAGCCCATGGTCATTATAGACTTTGACCATGCCGTCCCAATAGGCGACCAGATCCTCGATCGTGCCGGGCGGGTGATAGGCAAAGACCGGGTCGACAGCGGGGTCGGCCTTGCTCCAGACCGCCTGCAAATCAAGGGCCGCGTTGACTTTGGCCACCAGTTCGTGGCTTTGGATGAACTGATACAGGATATCGGTATCCGCGGACGAGCTTGACCCCGACAGGGCGGCCACCCCGCCCAGAAAGTCCAGCGCCGAGCCGACATTTTCGGTGCGCACCGAAAACCCGGCATAGGACACATAGCGGTCGGTCGCGCGGGTCCACAGATACCAGCCCGAGATGCCAATCGGCAGGACGACCAGCAGCAGAAAGCTGATGATCAGCCCCCAGTGCCGCGCCCGCCGCCGCGCCATCGGCACCGGCGGGGCGACAAAGACCGGGTTCTGACCCGGAATTTGGCCGGGTTGCGGTGCTGGCCGGATCATCGGCGGGTTCGGCGACTTGCTGGCCACGATCACCGCATCCTCGTCCAGCCGTTCAAGGGTGGCGATCCGTTCGCGCACCTTGGCGTCTTTCAATTCCTCCAGCCGCTCAAGCGCGGCTTCCCGCTCGCGCTGCTTTTCCAGCTTGCGCGCCTCGAGCGACAGAACCGGATCGGGCTGGCCCGGTGCTGGTTGAGTAGCGGCGGGTTGAGGGCGGGCGGACGGGACAACTGCGGGCGGCTTTTCGCTGGGGTTTTGCGTGCTCACTGCGGCCTCGGGTGCGAGATTGAATCCATGGTCGCTTGTACATAGAATGGCAGTCAATTGCCAGCCTTGGTCGGGTCGGGTCCGGGGCTTGGGCAATTCGACCTCAAGGCAACAACAAGAGTGCAGGGGGCCCTTCGTGCCACGCGTTCATATTCTGATGTGTACCCTGAACGGGGCGGCCTATCTGCCGGCGCAGCTGCAAAGTTTTCTGGATCAGGCCCATGCCGATTGGGTGCTCTGGGTCAGTGATGATGGCTCGCAGGATGGCACGCGCGCGGTGCTGGACCGGTTTGTCCGGGCCCATCCGGGGCGCGAGATCCGGGTCGGAACCGGGCCGGGGCAGGGGGTTGCGGCGAATTTTCTGTCGTTGCTGGCCGATCCCGACCTCCCCGCCGGGGCGACCGTGGCCTTTGCCGATCAGGATGATGTCTGGCTGCCGCATAAACTGGCCCATGCGCTGCGCGGGCTGGACCGGATCGTGACCAGCCCCGGCCAACCGGCGGTCTATGCCAGCCGGACCATCCTCACCGATGCCGGGTTGCAGCCACAGGGCCTGTCACCCCAGCACCGCCGGCCGCCCGGTTTTGGCAATGCGCTGGTGCAGAATGTGCTGGGCGGTAACAGCATTGTGCTGAACCCGGCCGCCGTGGACCTGCTGCGCCGCACCGTGCCCTTGGCTTTGGCGGGGCAGGGCGTGCCGTTTCATGACTGGTGGGTCTATCTGCTGCTGACCGGGGCGGGCGGGGCAGTGCTGAACGACCTGCGCCCGGGGCTGCTCTACCGCCAGCACAGCACCAATGTGCTGGGCACCAATGGCGGGCTGCGCGGTGGGCTGGCGCGGCTGGGCCAGATCACCGGCGGCACCTATGCCGGCTGGATCGGGCGCAATCTGGCGGCGCTGCAGGCGGTGGCGGATCTGCTGACCCCCGACCATCGCGCGATGCTGGAGAGGTTTGCGGTGCTGCACGCAGCGCGGCAGCTCAATGGGGCGGCGCTGCGCGAACTGGGGATCTACCGGCAGACCGCGGGTGGCGACCGGCTGCTGCGGCTCATGGCATGGGCCGGGCGGCTATAGGGCGCGGCCCGGGTTTTCCGGCTTTCCTGCCCGGCATGGACAGGGAATCCAGAAGTCGATAGAAGAACCGCGCCCACATACAGTTCGTATTATTGAAGAGTTTTGCAATGCGACGGCCCTGGATGACCAGGGCTATCGCATTTGGCCGATGATGCTTCGGGCGAAGGTGTCGGGGTTCTGGAGCTATGACCGAAAGTTGGTGACGCTGTGATCAGGCGGCTTTCGTTTCGTGCTTGATACCGTCGCGGAATTCAACCCCCTGGATGATTTCGGGCAGGCGGTTCTGACCGTCGAGTTTGCGCCATTTCTTCCTGGCCGAC